>JBFWTA010000270.1:0-3219 GCA_050248075.1 Bdellovibrionales bacterium
CTATATCAGCAATATTCTTTTCTGGCGCCCGCCCGGCAATCGCTCGCCGACCGATGCCGAAATCGCCGCCTGCCTGCCATTCTGCGAACGACATATCGCGCTTGTGAAGCCTAAAATTCTCGTGCTGCTCGGCGGGGTCGCGGCAAAAAGCCTGCTGCGCACCAAGGACGGCATTACCCGACTGCGCGGCCGCTGGCAGCAATACGTCCCGCCGCCCGGCAGCGGTCTTGATGAGCCGGTTAACTGCCTGCCGATCTATCATCCGGCTTATTTGTTAAGGCAGCCGGCGACAAAACGGCAGGCCTGGAATGATATGCTGGCGCTTGTCAGGCGTATGAAGGAAATGGGGTAACGTGGGAGCCCAAGCGATTTATCGGCCATCATTCGCCTAAGCCAATGCTTTTGCTGATTATTTTTTGAAGCGTGCCTGCCGGATTGCTTGCAATATCTTGACTCTCCTTGTTTTTTTCTTCTATACATGCATGCGCAACGGGAAGCGGCCTGATATCAGGCAAAGCCCCCGTTTTAGCCAACAACCCGAATTGAAGGCCGGGCGAGAAGCCCGGGAAAGCCATGTCCCGTATCTGTTCCGCCACCGGTAAAAAGCCGCATTACGGCAATAACGTCAGCCACGCCAATAACAAGACGCGCCGGCGCTGGGAACCGAATTTGCAGGTGTGCTCTTTCCCATCCGAAATTCTCGGCAAGAAAGTCGCGCTGCGCCTGACGCCGAACGGTATCCGCACCATCGAGCATAATGGCGGCATCGATGCCTGGCTGCTCGGCACGCGCAACAACCGTCTCGGCGAAGCCGCGCTTAAGGTAAAGAAACAGCTTCTCAAGGCGCAGGACCGCAAGAAGGCCGCCTAAAAACGCCCTGATTTCAAGGCTCCGGCACGCTTATAAATTTTTATAGGTTTTGATGTAGGATACACGGCTCGGATTTCCCGATCCCTGAACCCGGACATCATGCCATCTTTCCTCACCACCGGCTCGCTTGCCAAAACGGTCGACGACCACATCGCGTGGTTCATCGAATGGCACCGGCTGGCGTTTATCGAGCTTTCGCCGCGCGCGGGTCAGGCAAAAAAACTCGGCACGCCGCCCAGCTTTTCGGACTGGTACAAAAACGCACTCAATACGCTGCCGCAGGACCAGCCGGCGGTCGACCGGCTGGCGGTGCTGCACGATCAACTGCATACGCTGGCCCGGCTCGTGCTTATGAAGACGCCGGATGGAACGCCGGTCGGCCGCAAGGATTACGAATCCGTTATCGTTAAATACGAAGAGCTCATGCAGGGTCTGCGCCGCCTCGAGCGCGCTTTTTCCGTTGCCGCTTCCGGCATCGACCTGCTCACCGGCCTTCGCTCGCGCGTGGGGCTCAAGGAAGAACTCGAGCGCGAATACAATCGGTTTCTGCGTACCCACAAGCCCTTCTGTATCGGCGTGATGGATATCGACCATTTCAAGTCGATCAACGACACGCATGGTCACGATTCCGGCGACCGCGTGCTGGCGGCGGTGGCGGATCATATCAGCCGTTCCATGCGCGCCTTCGACGATGCCTACCGGCTGGGCGGCGAGGAATTTTTGCTCTGCATCAAGGAAGCCGAGCTCGGCGACGGGTTCAAGGTCATCGAACGCCTGCGCCAGAGTCTCGAACGGTTGCCGATCATCCTGCCCAACGGCCATGGAATCGGCATCACCGCTTCTTTCGGTTTGACCGTGAGCCATGATGACGTGGCGATTGACGAGCTCATCCACCGCGCCGATCAGGCGCTGTACCGCGCCAAGAATCAGGGGCGCAATCAGGTCGTCGTGCTGGATGCCGTCAGCTAGCCGTCAGGTATGCGTTTCTTCCTTCAGCAGCACCGCCGATTTTTTCACATGCGTCACCAGGTAAAATCCCGCTGCGATGATGATGGCGGCGCCGAGCAGCAGCCGTGGCGTCGGAACGTCGCCCCAGAAAATATACCCCAGCAGGCTGGCCGAGATAATCTGTGAATAATGAAACGGCGCCACGGTCGTGGCCGGGGTCGATTTATAGGCCGAGGCCATGAACAGCCACCCCACGCCGCCGATGCCGCCGGAAGCCAGCGCGAACACGATCTCCTTTGTCCGCATCGGCTCCAGCCCGCCGATGATCGCGGCCAGCGCGCAGCCGGCAATGGCGACAAGGCGCGGATAGAAAGCCGCGCATTCGCGGGTTTCCTTGCCGGCCAGCATGCGCAGCACCAGCATCTGGAGGGCAAAGGTAAGCGTGCCGCCAAAGGCCGCGCCGTATCCAAGCCAGCCGTTATGATCGGCCAGAAGCCTCTGCGGGTTAATGGAAATGAGGACTCCGATAAAACCGACCACGATGGTCGCGGCATGTTTCCAGCTCAGGCGTTCCTTGAGAAAGATGGCGGCCAGAAGGGTGATGATAACCGGCGCCAAAAAGATGATGACGTAAAAATTGGCGAGCGGCAGGCGGGGCAGGGCCGTGAGCCAGCAAAAATAACCGAACAGATAAAGCAGCCCGAATATGAACAGCCCTGTGAACCGGCGCGGCCGCAGTTTCTGAAGCCGTCCGCGCGCCGCCGTGACAATGAAAATAACCGCCATGCCGCCGAAACTGCCGAAGCTGAGGATCTGGTAGGCCGGCGAATGATCCGGGCCGATGAGCTTGAGCATCGTGTCGCCGATAACCCAGCAGGTAAAACCGGCAATTGCATAGAGTATGGCGCGCAGATGGGAAACAGGCTTGCTCATTCAGCTTTCTCCACGCGGTTGCGCCCGTTTTCCTTGGCGCGGTACAGAGCCTCGTCGGCGCGATGCAAAAGACCGTCGATAGACCCGTCCTTCGGCACCAATTGCGCCACGCCGATGCTGACGGTGCAGTGTACCGTTGCACGGCGCGTGCTTTCGCTGCCGGTGATAACCGGCCGGTCGGCAATATGCTGGCGCAGGCGGCTTGCGACTTCGAATGCGGATTCGAGATCCGTTTCCGGCAGTATCACGGCAAATTCCTCGCCGCCCAGTCGCCCCATCTGGTCGGATTGGCGCAGGCTTTCGAGGCTTGCCTTGACCACGCCCTGCAGCACGCTGTCGCCGCCGGCGTGGCCAAACTGGTCGTTTACTTTCTTGAAATGATCGAGGTCGATCATCATGACCGACAGATCGCGGGCGAAGCGGCGGCTTCGGCGGAATTCCTGTTCGGCCTGGTTGATGAAATGACGG
>JBFWTA010000271.1:0-3204 GCA_050248075.1 Bdellovibrionales bacterium
GGGTTATTAACCATAATCATATGTTTACTTGGAAGCATTAGGTCGTTACTAAGGCGACATGCCTAAACACGTATTTTTTATCATTGCGATTCTTTTCGCCGGGGCGACAGCCGTACCGGTACATGCGAATGACACGTCACGCATGTTGCTTCAGGCTTGTCTCAAAAAAGCAAAAGATGCGCCCGACATGGCTGCGGCAGACGCCGAGAAATGGGTAAAGGAAAAGGGCGGCAAGCCCGCAATACTCTGCCGTGCCACGGCGCAATTTAATCGGGGCGAATATCCGAAGGCGGCCGACGATTTTTCAGCGCTGGCGGTGGACGAAAAGGACGCCATGCATGCCGCGCTGCTGCATTCGCAGGCGGCGCTGGCTTATGCGCGCGCGCCTAATTTCGATAAATCGGAAGAACAGTACGGCAAAGCGCTTGCGCTCGAAACGCAGGACCCAAATATATGGGTCGGCCGCGCCAATATGCGCGCCGCCGGGCAAAATTACTGGGAAGCGATCGCGGATCTTAACAAGGCCCTCGATATCATGCCGGATATGGCCGAAGCGCTGAAGCTGCGCGGGCAGGTGTGGTTCAAGCTCGGGCTCGACACCAACGCCGCCGTGGATTTCAAGCATGCCGCCGAAATTCAGGCCGAAGAGGATGTGTCGCGTATCAAGGCCAGCCGGAAAATTTCCTCCACCAAGAAACTTGCCGAAGACGGGTCTAAGATCCTGAGACGCAACAAGGGCGTTGTGGTGAGTGGAACGCCGAACTGATTCTTATCCTCACCCTGGGAAGGGAGAGGTATAGTGCGTTATGCCCGCCACCCGCTTCGCGCCCAGCCCAACCGGACGTTTGCATCTCGGTCACGCCTTTTCGGCGCTTTATGCGTACGAAGCGGCGCAGGACGGGGCGTTTCTGTTGCGGATCGAGGATATCGATCCGGTGCGCTGCCGGCCGGAATTTATTGCGGGGATCGAGGAGGATTTGCGCTGGCTTGGCCTGAGCTGGCCGCAGCCGGTACGGCGGCAGTCGGAACATCTTGACAATTACCGCGCGGCGATGGAACGGCTGCGCGATATGGACGTGGTCTATCCCTGTTTCTGCACGCGCCGCGAGGTAGCGGTGGAAGTTCAGAACGCGGCACAGGCGCCGCATGAAGGCCCGGATGGTCCAGTGTATCCGGGCACATGCCGCGCGCTGACGGAATCCGTGCGTGCGGAAAGGCTGGCGCAGGAAGAGGCGAACTGGCGGCTGGACAGCGCGAAGGTTCTGGCGCGCACCGGCGCGTTGCATTGGCACGACCGCAAGCGCGGAAAAATCGAGGCGCGTCTGGACGATTTCGGCGACGTCGTCATCGCACGCAAGGACGTGCCGACCAGTTATCATCTGAGCGTCACGGTCGACGATCATCTGCAGGGGATTACCTTGGTGACGCGCGGCGAGGATTTGCTGCGGTCGACGGATATTCACCGGTATCTGCAGGCACTGTTGGGATACGCGACGCCGGAATACGAGCATCATGCGCTTTTGAAAAACGCGGAGGGCAAACGCTTCGCCAAGCGGGACAAGGCGGAGACGTTGCAGGCAATGCGCGAGGCGGGACAGACGGCGGGAGAGATCCGGGCCCGGATCGCCGCGCTGCGCATGCCATAGTGTGCATACCCTGAAATGGGTAGATATTTAATAGGGGTTATTGGGCCGGGGCGTTCAGATACGCCATGATCGCGTCATACTCGCTATTTTCCGGGCTCAGGAAATTATGCCGGATCAGGAAGTCCGTTACGACGAGATTGCAGTTGAATTTAAAACGGTCGGTGTCGCGCACCAGCGCGGCGACTTCGGACAGCGGCATGAGGTGAAAGCGCGCGACTTCGCCGTCGGTGTTGCGCGGCGTGTAGCCGTCGGGCAGTTCGAGGTCGTAAAGAAACAAAACGTCGTCGCGGATACCGAGCATGCGTTCAAGCGTATAAGACAGCGTGCGCACCGGCCGGGCGGTGAGCGCGAGTTGCGCGTCGATGCCGGCTTCTTCCTTCGCTTCCTTGCAGAGATTGTCCTCGAGCGTCAGGCCGATGGGCTGGCCGCCGCCGATGAGGTTGTCGAGCTTGCCGGGATCGGCCTGCCGGTCCATCGCGCGCTCGCCGATCCAGAGATGAATGCCGTCCGGCCGCCGCACGAAACCGTTGACGTGAATACCGAACGCTTTGATGCCGAACCACGGCACGGCGACACGGTCGATCTGCGCCAGCGGTTCGTCGCCCCATTTTTCGACCAGAGGATACATTTCATGGCGCAGCGGCAGTTTGTATTTTTTGCCGATCCATTCCGTGGCGGCGGCAAGAGCGGCAGAGCGGGACTGGAAATCCTTTAGGTGAGAGGCGAGAGAGAGGCTTGCGCCGTTTGTAATAAAATTCTTGTCCGCTTGTGGAGAAGGAATGCGACCTTCGTGTTCGGGACTTGATGACATCTCCGTCGCAAGTTCTTTCTTTACCCAACCCAGCCTTTTTTCGGCAATATAAAACGGCGCGAATTTGGTTAAATCGCAGCTGTTGCAGGCGATAAAATGGCGGAGGAAGCCTTGGGAGGTCATGAAATTACCGTTAGTTATTTGCGAAACTAATTGATAGCTGGACAAAACCTAATTCATTGGCTGAAACTAAGCCATTCATTAATGGATGACATAATGCATAGAACAATAAGACTGAATGAGTTTTATAACGATTTGGGCCGGATTTTTGAAAACATGCCGTCACCCAACTTATATAATATCAGAGCTTTTCATGTTCACCGTGGACTGACGTCTCAAGTCCCGGAAGAATATTTTTATTCCATGCCTAATATACCACACCGGCATCATATCATTTTTTGCGGCCAGGGAATTGACTCCAGTTTGGCTGTGGTGATGGGGTTCAGAGAGATTATCAAAAACAAAGCATTGAATTTGTATGTTGGAATCTCGGCAGGAAGCGAAAGTGGGCGCCAAGCCATGACCAACAGAAGTACATTTTGCGACTTTTATAAATCGTATGAAGATTGTTTTGGCCCCGAAGCCGCAAAAAATAACATAGCGGTACATCCGCATCCTGCAAGTAATCTAAGTGTCATCACTATTGGCGACATATATGCAGCGTATTATCGTCCCGGCGCAGCAGTTGTTCACTCATTTAAAAATGAGAGTAGAAGAGAAAATGAAGATAATCAGCGTATGTGGGAA
>JBFWTA010000272.1:0-3192 GCA_050248075.1 Bdellovibrionales bacterium
ACTGGCTCTAAAATAACGCTCCCCTTAGCGTTCAAGTCGAGGTTCGAGAATTCCATCATCGTTTTTAGCTTGTGACGCAACCATTCTTTCCGGTCGGAGAAAGCGCCGATAAATTGTCCGGACGGAAACGAAGCGAAAGTACGAAAGCAATTCGTAACCGCCTTGACATGTTCTTGCCGGTCGGTAAAAAAGATATCTGCCCCGTTTTTGCACAAGATCTCGAAAATCTCGCTGCTATAAGGATGGCCGCACCTCAACGCGGCGTTCAAGGGCTGGATGATGTCGACATCCGGCAAATTCACCTTTGCACCGCGCTTGATTAAAAGTTCCACCATCTCCTTGCACCCATCTTCGATCGCATATTTCAGGGCATATGAGATAAGTTTTACATCGGTCGGCAAAGTAACCTGCACTTCTTCGGCTTCGTCATTCAGCCTGATCGGAATAAGTTCTTGATCATCTTCATCCGCAGCTTCGAATGTGATGAAATTAATATCGGCCGGCTTCGCAACGGGTGCGTCCAGAATCATGTTCACCGCATCCGCATCGCGCAGCAGGACTGCGGCAATAAGGGGCGTAATGCCGTCCTCGTCCTGAATATTCAGGTCCGATATACGGGGCAGAAGGTCGGCGACAATATCAGGGTTGAAATGTCCCATGCGCAACCAGCCGGCAAGCAATCGGCAGTTTTCTTTATTCGTTTTGACATCTATTTCTGGCTTTTCCATCGGTATAGCAATATCATGACATATAAATTATGTCAAATAAAACCGCCTTGCCCTGACCCCATAACCTCGGATAGGGATAATAACGTTGTTTTTGCAAAGGATTTTATCATGACACGCGCCTTCGTATTTCCGGGTCAGGGCAGCCAGTTTATCGGCATGGGCAAGGACCTGGCCGAAAGCTTCCCGCTTGCCAAGGAAACGTTCCAGGAAATCGATGACGCCCTCGCCCAGAACCTGTCGCGCATCATGTTCGAAGGACCCGATACGGACCTGAATCTGACCGAAAACACCCAGCCCGCCCTGATGGCCGTGTCGGTCGCGGTCGCGCGGATCTTGCAAAAAGAAAAGCCGGATTTGTTGACGCCCGCGAAATGCAAATATGTTGCCGGGCATTCGCTGGGCGAATATTCGGCGCTCACCGCCGCTGGCGCGTTTCAGCTGAAAGACGCGGCGCGGCTTTTGAAACTGCGCGGACAGTCGATGCAAAAAGCAGTCCCCGTTGGCATCGGCGCGATGGCCGCCATTCTGGGTCTGGAATTGCCGGATGTGACGGCCATCGTCAAAGAAGCTTCCGGCGCGGAAATCGTCGCGGCCGCGAATGATAATTCTTTCGGCCAGGTGGTCGTCAGTGGCCATAAGGCCGCCGTGGAAAAAGCCATTGCGCTGGCCACCGCCAAGGGCGCAAAGCGCGCGGTCTTATTGCCTGTCTCCGCCCCGTTTCATTGCGCGCTGATGAAACCTGCGGCCGATGCCATGCACAAAGCCCTTGCTGAAACCAGCATCAACGCGCCCTCTGTGCCGTTGATCGCCAACGTGATTGCGTCCGAAGTCACAGACCCCGCGAAAATTCGCCAGCTGCTGGTCGAACAAGTGACGGGCATGGTGCGCTGGCGCGAATCTGTTTTGTACATGAAAGACCACGGCGTGACCGAGGTGATCGAACTGGGCGCGGGCAAGGTTTTATCGGGCCTGACCAAGCGTATCAACGCGGAACTGACGGGCCGCGCGGTCGGCACGCCCAAAGATATTGAAGAATTTCTGGCAACACTGTAAAGGAATATACCCATGTTTAACCTTACCGGCAAAAAAGCGCTGATCACCGGCGCCTCGGGCGGCATCGGCGGCGCGATCGCCAAGGCGCTGCATGCGCAGGGCGCGGACGTCGCGCTGTCGGGCCGCAACGTCGACGCGCTGAACAAACTGGCCGCCGAAATCGGCAATGCGCGCGTCCATGTCGTGCCGGGCGACCTGTCGAGCGCGGAAGGCGCCGACGCCGTGATCAAACTGGCCGAGGAAAAAATGGGCCAGGTGGATATTTTGGTCAATAACGCGGGTCTTACCAAAGACGGCCTCTTCATGCGCATGAAGGACGACGACTGGCAGGTCGTTCAGGACGTCAACCTGACCGCGCCGTTCCGCCTGATCCGCGCCGCCATCCGCGGCATGATGAAGCGCCGCTATGGCCGCGTGATCAATATCACGTCCGTCGTCGGCGTCACCGGCAACCCCGGCCAGGCGAATTACTGCGCGTCCAAGGCCGGCATGATCGGCATGAGCAAATCGATGGCCGCCGAAGTCGCCAACCGCGGCATCACCGTCAATTGCCTGGCGCCCGGCTTCATCGCGACCGCCATGACCGACGCGCTGACCGACGAACAAAAGGCAAAAATCAACGACACCATTCCGGCGGGCACCATGGGCACGCCCGACGACATCGCGGCAGGCGTCGTCTACCTGGCGGCGGATGAAAGCAAATACATCACCGGCCAGACGCTGCACATCAACGGCGGCATGGCGATGATCTGATACACATGCACATACTGATGAAATAAAAAACGCCCCGGGTTACGGGGCGTTTTTTTTAATTCTTGAAATAATCTTTATTCCAGAAAATTTACTCCGTCAGGCGTTTCCACCAGCCCTTGCGGTTTTTATCCCCCTCGCCGCTTTGGCTGGAGACAACCGGCGGCGTGTCGGATTGATGGGTGGGCTTTGACTGGGGCTTTTCCGCCGCCGGGGACGACACCACCTGCGGCACAAAAGCGGGCGCATCGTCGTTACGGGCAAAGGATTGCGCCGGACGTTCGTAAACGGCGTCGCCTGCGGGAAGCACGGCTTGTGATTCTTGGCCGCCGCCCTGCTGCGGCCTGTCGTCACGGCCGCCGCCACGACGCCGGCCGCCGCGCCGGCCACGACGCCGGCCGCCCCGGTCATTGCGGTCGCCACGATCCGGGCGGCCATTTTGGTCATGACGCGGAGCCTGGCCTTGCGCTTGTCCGTCTTGCGCGAAATTTGCGGCGTCGTCAGTGCCCGAAAAACCCTGCGGCGCGGCGCCGTCTGGCAAAGTCTCGCCGGTCGCGGCACCTTGTTGCGCGTGATGATCTTGGCGCTGTTGCGCGTGACGATCATGACGGTCGCGCCCGTGATGGTGGCGTTCTCCGCGGCCTGAACGATCGTCGCCGCC
>JBFWTA010000273.1:0-3190 GCA_050248075.1 Bdellovibrionales bacterium
TTCCAGCCCCCGCTTACCGTTGATAGTCATGCCGACGGAATTGCCGGCGGCGCGCACATTGTCGAACTGAATGGCTTCGTTCGTCCAGCGGTAGCGTCCGTACAAATGGTCGAAGCCGAGGCTGCCCTTGAACAGATCGATGATGCCGAAGGGCGATGTGGCATTGACGAGCATGACCAGCACCGGAAGATTTTTGACTTCAAACGAGCCGATCTTGATCTTGCCGGCAATAGCGCGCGGCTCCTCCGGCGTCGAGGCGCCGGTGATGCGCAGCTTGCCGCCATAGACCTGGTCGGTCAGCCCAAAGCCTTTGAGCATAGCGCCGAAATCATCGGCATTCGCATAAAAATCGCTGTGGCCGTCCGGCCGGGGCGTAAGCGTGATGTCGAATTTGTGCTTGGCGTCCGCGAGACCGCCCAGGTTAATCGCCAGCCAGCCTTTTTCGTCGCGAACGGCGTTACCCTCGGCCTGGGTAATAAGGCCGTATTCGCTGGTGAAAAGCTTGTCGAGTTTGATTTTGAATTCCTGCTGCCCCGGTGTAGGCGGGCCGCCGGAAGATTTCATGTTGCGCAGGCCGCTGATGTCAAAAGATTCTCCTTCGATCAGAAACAGTTTTTTGCCGGCGGATACCTGCGAATAGCGCAACCTTGCGTTGATGCGGTTGGTCACGAACGGATCGAATGCCAGAGCGACAGGATTAAAATCGCCCGCCGACAGTTCGGCGCTGCCTTTGATTTTCAGGTTCGGGCCTTCGGCCTGGATGGATTTGACGACGACATTCTTTTTTGCGGCCGGCATATCGGCCACGAAGGACAAGGAGGCCGGCTCGCCCGCCGCTTTCTTCCAGCCGATTTCCTCCACCTGCATTTCGGCGGCTTTCATATCGAGCGCGCCGGAAAGCGTGGTCAGGTCTTTTTTCATCTGCAGCATTTCGAGCGTCACGCCGATGGGCCCTTTTGAATCCGCGAGCGGCGATATGCCGAGCTGGCCCCATTGCCCGCCCGCGACCTGGCCGGTGATCGTGGCCTGCTGCAGGGGCTTGCCGGGCTTGTCGCTGAAAGACTGTTTCCATATGGCATGCAGCGGAACCTTTCGGATCGACGCGTCCCCTTCCAGCTTGAAGCCATCCTTGTCGAGATCGAGCGCGAATGTGCCGTTGGTGATGTCGAGCCCCGGCACCAGTTTTTTCGAAACCAGATCGGTGATGTTCGCCCGGGCGCGGATATCCGCATCTTTCAACAGCAATTTATCCAGCAGGGGAAACTTCATGAACAGGGTTCCGTCCAGCCGGCCGGTGACGCTGGCGGGATCAAGCCCGACGGATTTGGCATAGCCGAGCGGCGGCGCATCGATGAGCCGGAGCACCGACGAAACCGGACCGGCGATGCGCACCGGGAGGTCAATATACTGCACATGCTTCTGAAAATCGGTAAGGATGATGGTGGACGGCTGCAGGCGCAAATCGCCGATGCCGCCGCCGGAAACCTTGACCGTCATGTTGTCGAGCGTGAAATCCGCATCGGCGTTGACTCCCTCGACGCGGGGCATGCCGTCCATATATTTTACGGTGCCGTTCGAGGCCTGAACCCTGCCCTTGCCCTCCGTGAAGGCAATATTGGCCAGATCGTTCCAAGCCAGCGCGCCCTTGAAGCCGGCTTCGCCCTTGTCGAAATTGCCTTTCGAAAGGTTTTTGGCGATCCATTCGCGCGGATTTGGAATGATCGTCTTCGGCCAGACGGAAGCAAATTCATCCATCGGCAGGTTGGCGAGCGTCAGCGCCAGTTCGAATTCCAGATCCCGCGGCGGCGAAACTCCCGCTGCAGGCGGCGCTCCCTGAAGCGTCATTTTCAGCAGCGGGCCGCCGAAATCGATATCGGCGCGCCCGATATTCAGCTTTCCGGTCTTGCCGTCATATTCGCCTTTCAGGTCAACGCTTTTGACAGGGCGGGGTTCGTTCCAGAAATCCGCATAGGCCAGCGTGCCGCCATCGGCGTGCAAATCCACATTCGCCTTGAGCGGGTTGAGCATGTCGTCGAGGAGAATATTGATTTCTCCGGTCAAAGGCAGATCGGCCGCCGCCAGCCCGGTCCCGGCGCTGCCGAACCGCGACGGGTTAATGCCGCTGGCGCGCACCGTGAGCTGGTGACGCTCCAGATCGGGATCATAGGCATAATGCGCGACCAGCAAGGCGGTGTGGCTGTTATCCACCACCTCCATGCGCGCATTGCCATCGAGCGCGCCGCCATGACGGCGCACCAGCGACGCCTCGGGCATGGCCACGGTCCAGTCGCGGCCGGTTTCCTCGTCGCGGATCGTCACCAGCGCGTTTTTAACATCGAGCTTGCGCATGAGATGCGCGCGGGCAAGGCCATCCGTCAGGTCTTTCAGCGTATGCCGCGCATCATCGTCTTTTTCGCCGCCGGCGGGTATGCCGCCGAACAGGAACACGCCGTCCTTGTTGCGCTCCATCCAGAGTTTCGCGTTGTCCAGCCTGAGCCCCGACGGCATGAGGCGCCCGACCAGAAGGCCGAGCGCGTTAACGCGCACATCGACGGCGGGAATTTCGGCAATCGGCTTGTCATTGCGGCCCGCCACTCGGATGCCTTCGGCATGCAGGGCGATCGTGTGGTCGGCGTTATCCCATGTCAGAAGAGAATGAGCGATATGCGCATCCGTTCCCGGCGCGCGCGCCTCGATGGCTTTTTCCAGATAGGGCGTAAAGAACGACGTGCTGATCGGGCTCCGGCTTAAACGCCAGATAAACAGCCCGCCCATGATCACGGCCAGCACGATAAAGGCAGCCAGGATCTTGAGAATCACACGAAGAGGACGCGACGAGAAAAAAGACATGAAACCATACCGGGGGAGGGAACGGGCATCCTAACATGCGGAGAATGAGATCGGGCAATTAGTTTGTCCCGCATTATATTGATTTTTTGCGCCTGCCGGCCGGCGGCAAGCGGGTTGTTGTTGCAAACTGCATATGGAAATCTTAAAAGCGAGCTATTCGTTAATTTCCACAGGGAGAACCACCCGATGCCACGCACCGCCGCCAAAAAGAAAGCCGTCAAGGCTACGCAGGCCAAGAAAAAGGTCGTCATCAAGCTGGCGAAGAAGCCCGTGAACAAGGCATCGAAGAAGATCGTGATCAAGGTGGAGAAAAAGGTTTCGGGCAAGGCCGCCGTCGGCT
>JBFWTA010000274.1:0-3190 GCA_050248075.1 Bdellovibrionales bacterium
GTTTTGGCTGTAAATTTTCAAGCCCCTTCGGCCCGCCGCACAGCTCGCGCAGGCGCTGGAAATCCGCGTGATCGATGCCGACGGACGGGTCGTCTTTACCGCTGGCGCGCGTTTTGATCGTGCGCACGAGGCGTGGATCAATCCCAACCTCCTGCCAGCCGCGGTCCGTATTATCAAACAGCTTGTTGTTCTGAAAGAAGCTGAGCTGCACGGCATTGCACAGGTTCATATATCGCTTCAAATCGTCCGAAATATCGTCGCCCTGCGGCAGGCGCACAAGACCGATGGCGCGGTGCGTGACCGCTGTGTTGTTCAGCGACACGCCGAAATCCTGCAGCATCTGCTTGCCGACGTTCGCGACAAAACGGTTCGCAACGTTTTCTTCGGCCGAGGTGAACATCATATGCCGCAGCTGCCATTCGGCGCTGAGCAGACGCAGCTGTTTGTATTCGTCCGGTTTTAATTCCGGCCCCTTTTTCTCCTTGGCCAGGCGCGCTTTTTTCATCAGCGGCGCCATGTCGCGGTACAGTTCCTGCATGCGTTTCGGATAAGTGACCGACAACAGCGAATGACCGATTTCGCGGTACACGTCGGCGCGCGCGTGTTCGAAACCCACGATCATGCTCTGCATTAAATCTATATGAATGTGGTTATGCGTGCGGTCAAAGGCGAAGCCGGCGCCCGGCGCGCTCCAGCTGTACTTGGTGCTGCGGTCATGCAGCGCAGCGCGAATGTGATGCGCGTGCGACAATAATTCTTTTTGCACCGCGCGGGTATCGACGATCGTTTTCCAAACAGGCGTTTCGGGCAAAGGCGTTTCAGGCGGCAGCGGCGCCGTCCACTGCGTCATCTGTGCCGGATTGACCGACAAGAACGCGAGCGCCCCGCCCCACAGCAATTGCGCGGCCGGCGTATCAAAGGCGGGCGCACCGATCATTTCGCCTTTTTCAACGGCGGTCAGCGCTTTCATTTTTTCAAGATGAAACGCCGGCGACGCCACAGGCAGCGCATCGATAAATTTTTTGAATTCATCAAGCGTGAAAGGCTGCGGCTGTTCTGGGTCGGCGGCGCCGCGCAGTTTCGCGTTCAGCCATAACCGTTGCCGCGTAAGCGGTTCGCGTAAAATACTCTCGATCTGCCGTCTGTCGTTCGGATTGTGCATGACTTAAAGGAACAGACCCGCGCCCACAAAAAATAATCGTGACCAAATTGACCAGTAGAAACACTATCAAACTTCGGAAGGGCTCAAAAGACTAAATTATAAAAAACAGCAATAGACGAAAAAAAATTGGCTTGATTTTAAATTTAAGTTTTTATTGGGGCGTATCTGGGGAAATAAAAATACAAAATGACTAAATATACATAATGGCGCGGGGCGCGCGCGAAGCTGCAAAAAGTAAAACAAAATGACTGTAAAAGACCTATTCCCGCTGGTCGCGCTGGGTGCGTTCTTTGCGTTCGTGGCGTTCTTGGGCTTCGATGCTCAAGGACGCGATCGGACGGGCTTCGAGGCGGGCGATGGAAATCGGCTCGCCTGTTTCTTCGCAATAGCCGTAGATGCCTTCGTCGATCTTCTCAAGCGCGGAGTTGATTTTCGAGATCAGCTTACGTTCGCGGTCGCGGGTGCGCAGTTCCAGCGCGTGGTCGGTTTCGGCGGAGGCGCGGTCTGCGATATCGGGCTTTTGCAGGTTTTCTTCCTGCAATTCGCGGATGGTTTCGTTGGATTCATCCAGCAATTCCTGGCGCCAGCGCAAAAGTTTTTGCCGGAAATATTCCAGCATCACCGGGTTCATGAATTTTTCTTTTTCGCTGGGGCGGTAATCCGGCGGCAGGATGGTCAAGGATGTTTCGCGAAGCCCGGTCATCATCAGTCCTTAAAAAAGAATCTTCAAATGTTTGGATGCATCATTCTAAATAATCAAACTGGGCAAGAAAAACCAGAAAAAATGAAATTTATAAAAATATGAAAAATTAACGCCCGAGCTTGGCCAGCTCCACCTGAACGCGCAAATCTATTTCATCCAGAATATCGCCAAGCCTCGGATCCATAACCTTGTCACGTCGTTGCGCGATCATGCTCGCAAGATTATTCAGTGTCGAGACCGGAACGCCCCCTGCCAACAATCCCATACGAATGCTGTCGAGACGATCAAGAAGGTCGCCGGCCCTTTGGCGCGCACCCTTGCTGGCGCCCGAACTGGCATCATCCGCCTGCTGCAGGGAAAGCAAAGCGTCAATCGACGATATTTGCGTAACACCGGAAGTTGGCGTAGATGCGGCGGCGCCGTCGGTCTCGCCTAACATATCTGTAAAATTTGCGCCGTCCGCGGACTTCTTCGGTCCTGCGCGGCCTGCACCTTTTACCGATCCCGATTTGCCAGAGCCTTCGATTTTCATGCCTATAGTATAGTCACCGAATATTCAAAATACCAATCGGCAATATTTTCCACCCCCGCGCCTGTAATCAAGGAAAGGGGGCGTTTGCAAATGCTTTAAGACACTGAAATATATAGATTTTATATGAATTTTATTCTGGCATGGTTCTCGCAACACACTTAAATGGGAATGGATTCATACTTATATAAACAGAATCCAAAAAATGTGGGAAACGGCCATGGTCAATAAAAATTCAACTGTAAATATCCTCTTCCGCTGCTTGTTCAGCATATTATGCGCGGGATTGATCGCGATCGGCACGGCCGAGTCCGCACCTAAATCAGGCAAAAACGCCGCGTCATCCGCCGGCAAAACACGCATCAAGGACATCATCGATATCGAAGGCGTGCGCGACAACATGCTGGTCGGCTACGGCTTGGTCGTCGGCCTCAACGGCACCGGCGACACTTTGAACAATTCACCCTTCACGCAGCAAAGCATCATCGGGATGCTGGACCGTTTGGGCGTCAACGTGCGCGACGAAAAAGTGAACACGAAAAACATCGCCGCCGTCATCGTCAGCGCGACCTTGCCGCCGTTCAGCAATAACGGCACGCGCATTGATGTCACCATATCGGCATTGGGCGACGCGAAAAGCCTGCAGGGCGGCACGCTGTTGGTCACGCCGCTTTTGGGCGCGGACAGCCAGGTTTATGCCGTAGCGCAAGGTCCCGTCAGCGTTTCAGGATTTACCGCGTCGGGCGACGGCGGTTCGGTCACGCAAAATATTCCAACGGCCGGTCGCATCGCGTCG
>JBFWTA010000275.1:0-3167 GCA_050248075.1 Bdellovibrionales bacterium
AATGGGGGGCGGTCATAGTGGCGGTTCCCCTTAACAAAAGGGGAACCACACTATGAAGAAGATCGTACTGTTTGCGCTTGCTGCGCTTTTCCTGAACCTATCGACGGCGCAAGCCGCCTGCCCTTCGAATCAGCCGGGCTGTTCGACGTACACGAACGGCGGTAATGCAACCGCCATCTTAAAGTCCCTGAACGTCTACAGCGTTCCAGACTCCGGCCCGAACGGCCTTATTCCAATCTTTAACCAAGACGAAGCGGTCGCCGCCGGAATCCCTGAATGCGTGTCGTGGAACGGAAGCGTGGCAGAAGGCGTTCAAAGCACCTGCATTACTTACATCATGCGCAATGCGTGGTTCGAAACCGACGCAAAAGCAGATACCGCTGTGACGAACGCCAGCACCGCAGCGTCGGCCGCTGCAACGGCACAGGCCGCCGCCACGGCTGCTGCGGCGACGGCGACCAGCCTAAGCGGAACAGCGCAGGATGCGTTAGCGGCCGCGAACAATAAGTCTTCGCTTTATGTCGACGGCGTGCTGAAGAACAGCGCCCGCGAAATCACGGTAAGCGCCCTGACTTCAGGAACTACAGGCACCGCGACATTCGCGCTGACGGATGGAAGTAACAATGCGCTTTGCCCGAATGCTGTGTTCAAAAAGACAGCAAACTTCTGGGTGGACGATAACTCGCTGGCTTCGCCTTCCTTCGGCGGGTATAGCGTCAGCGGCGACCGCAAGACTTTGCAGATCACCGTGAAGCGCCCATCGGGAACTTTCATATCGCTGCTTAACTTGACGCTTCTGGGAAGCGGCACGTCGGCGGTTCCGGCGAATACTGAAGTTAACCTTCGGATTATGTGCAACTAGGCATGACGAACAGGCCGCCGCATGACGAATCTTCAAAACCGCCCGGCGGCGGCCATCATCATTCGCTTGAAGGTCTGGTGAATTATCTAGGCGGTAAGCTGGACGCGATGGCAAACGCGCAAGCCGAAAGCAACCGCATCCAGCGCCAGACGTTGAAAGAACTTCAGGAAGTGAAGACGACGCAGAAGATGAACTATCGTTCCTACACTAAACGCATGGGCCGGGCCGAGTTCTGCATATGCCTGCTGATCGTCTGCACGACGATTCTAATAATCAAAAACCCGGAAGCCTTGGCTGCAACAAAAGAAACCGCCGCCTTCGTGCGCGATATAGTGAAGTGACGCGCGCCGCAGAAATAGACTGGTCGCCGCGCTGGTATACACAGGCGCAAGTATACGAAGGCAAGGGGATTAAGGAATATCCCGGTGCGCTGAAGAATAATCCAATCATACTGCGATGGGCGAATCAACTTGGCCTGAAGTGGATAACGAACGACGAAGTGCCGTGGTGCGCATTGTTCGTCGGCGCTTGTCTGCGCGACGTCGGCATCAAGGCCCCTGCGTCGGCCGCCGCGAAGTCATATCTGAACTGGGGCCGCGAACTGACGTTCCCGCATCGTGGCGCTATCGCTGTTCTGGATAGGAAGAACGCAGCAGGCAAGAGCATCGGCGGCCATGTCGCCTTCGTGGCCGGGCGGCGAAGCGACGGCAAACTGATGCTGCTGGGCGGCAATCAGTCGAACAAGGTCTGCATCGTCCCGGTCGACCCGGCCCGCGTCATATCGTATCGCTGGCCGGACGGTGTGATGGAACAGCCCGGCGTTCTTCCCCTGTTCAAAATGTCCGGCGACATGGTACTATCAGTTAACGAAGCGTGATGGACGTTTCGATAATCACAGGGGGAAACCAATGTTCAGTAAGTTCAAATCTTTTCTGGTCGGCGCGGGCCTTCTGGTCGGCATCATCGTTATCAGCTTGGCGGCCGTGCGCGGCGCGTGTGATGCGGTAGGCGCTACCACCTGCGTCGAAGTCACCAGCACTGCCATCGAGTTTCTGCAAAAGAACAGCGGCACGAAGATCGACGAAGCCCCGCCTGCTGGCGTGGCCGTACCGAAAGCCCCTGAACTTCAAGGCGAACCTGCCGCGCCGGTCGTACAGTAACGCATGGCAATGCCGACGGGGGACGAATGGGCGAAGCTGGGGCAAAGTTTACTTGCCTTCTTCGCTAAGTATGCCGATGGCATCCTGTCGTTCTTCGTCGGCATCGGCTGGGTGAAGGCCCAACAAAAAGAACAGATCATGCAAGCGATGAAGGTGCGAATTGAATCTGAAAACGAAGCTGCTAATTCTACTTCTAAGCGCAAGTTTGACTTCCTGCGCAACCGCCCCGGCGACAAGTGACTTCTGCGAAATCTACAAGAAGGTTCCCGTCACTGAAGCCGAAGATGATACGGCCATGGCCCGCGCAGACTATGAAAAAGTCCGGCAGGCTGTTGGCCCCGAATCACTACCGCGCTTTGAAGACCTGTCCCCCCAGCAGCGCGCCGGTCTGGCCGAAGCGCTTGCCTTCTACAACACATTCCCGAAACTGACGGACAGCCTGTTCGTTAACGAATGCACCTACGCCAAGCGGTGCGAAGGGGTTAAGCAATGCCTGACGCCGGAACCGGCCCAGCCCTGAAGCGCATGGCCCGCTGGGGCGTCGCCCTGATCGCCGGGCCTGTGGCCCTATCCCTTGCCTATGCCTACCGTGGCGGCCGCCTAGGCCAGTCCAGCACCGTCGTCGGCCGCTTGGTATGGTCGGCCGCGTGCGCCGCCCTGACGGCCGCCCTGCTGGCGCTGTGGCCCTATGCCGCAGGGCCGAGCGCTGGGTTCTGGGGCATCGCCTACGCCACGCTTCAGTCCCCCCTATGGGGCGCGCTACTGGCCGGGGCCGGGGCCTATGCGGGCCAGCTTCTAAGCCATGGCCGCTACTTCGGCATCGGCCGGGAAGTCCCGAACCGTAACGACTGGCTGGCTGGCATCCTGCCCGCCGTCTATGCGCCGCTGGGCGCGGGGTTCTGGACGAATGCCCGGCGCGATCTGCTGGCGATGGCGTTCATCGGCTGGGCGCGGGGTATGCTGCTGGTCTGGTACTGCCCGCGCGCGTATCTGGCGGCGCTTGCGGCCGGGCCGCTGCACGCGGCGTCGTACTGGGTCGCGTGGCGCATCACGGAAGAAAACGCCATCGCATTAGCGGAATACATATTCGGCGCGCTGCTGGGGGTCAGCATCGGCGCGTCGTTCTTAGTGACAGGCTGACGAAT
>JBFWTA010000276.1:0-3180 GCA_050248075.1 Bdellovibrionales bacterium
CGCCGGTAAACGACCCGCATTCGCTAACCTCGGGAAGAAGGGTTCCCTGCGCCAGAAATTCCACATCCCTTATTTTCTGCGCCTCGGCATCGAAGACATCGATAAACAGCTTGCCGATAGTTTTACGTTTTTTCTCCGGATCGCTAACGCCGTTTAAAGCTTCAAGAAATTGCCTGCCCGCATCGATGGCGACAAGGGGAATGTTGTAATGCTTGCGGAAAAGGGTGGTGACTTCTTCCGCCTCCCCTGCCCGCATCAAGCCCGTATCGACGAAAATACAGGTAAGCTGGTTGCCGATAGCCTCATGCAGCAGGACCGCGGCAACGGCGCTGTCGACGCCGCCGGAAAGGCCGCAGATCACCCGGCCCTTGCCGACCTGCCTGCGGATTTTCTCGACTTCGGCGGCGCGGAAGGCATGCATGTTCCAGCTGTTGTCGCAGCCGCATATCTTATGCACGAAATTGGCAAGAAGCCGGGCGCCGCCAGGCGAATGCACCACTTCGGGATGAAACATGGTGCCGTAATAGCGGCGCTTGTCATCGGCGATGAAAGCGAAGGGCGCGCCCTCACTGATGGCCGTGACGCGGAATCCCGGCGGCAATTGCGTCACGCGGTCGCCATGGCTCATCCACACCTGTTGGCTCGAGCCTTTGGGCCAGAGATCCTTGTAAAGCTCATTATCTTCCTTGATATCCAGCATCGCCTTGCCGAATTCACGGCTGTGGCCGCCTTCGACCTTACCGCCAAGCTGCATGCACATCGTTTGCTGGCCATAGCAAATCGCCAACACGGGAACGCCAAGTTCCCATACGGCGTCCGGCGCACGCGGACTGCCGGCATCAAGCGTGGAGGCAGGCCCTCCGGACAGAATTATACCTTTGGGCTGAAAGGCCTTTACCTGCTCGTCGCTGCGGTTAAAGGGATGAATTTCGCAATAAACGCCAGCCTCGCGCACACGGCGGGCGATAAGCTGGGTAACCTGTGAACCGAAATCGAGAATAAGGATGCGATGCATGGCGCTCGTAAGGTCAGCATTCAGGGGCTGGCGATTATTAGCACGGCAAGCGTGCCTAAAAAAACCCCTGAATGCCACTCGCCAGGTATTACTGTCCAAAAACGCCTTTTAACTGCTCGCCAACGGCATCGACGGCCGCGCCGCCGATGGCACCGGCAGGAACGTTCTCGAGAGTTCCCTTAAGCTTTTCCCGCGCAAGGGTGGTGACGGCCGTCTGGGCGGCGGCGGTGCTGATGCTGCCCATCAACTGCTGGGCTACCTCGGCAACCGTAGCGCCGGCGGTTGCCTGTCCAATATTGCTCATATGAATGGTAGGCAGCGCGGTTGTCAGTTGCCGGTCCTTAAGCGATTCCTGATTGATATTCACGCCGCCGCCGCTGACGGTCAGTTTTTTAATAATAAACTTGCGGGCGGGCCGTGTGCCTTCGGAAGGCGACGTCGCACTCGCTGCCTTGGGGTTCGCTTCCGGCGCTTTATTCTGCTTGCCGGCCAGCGATGCGGCATATTCCTGTGTATTGCGCTGAAGAGCCTGGAGATTGGTATTACCGCCATTGGTCAACTCGAAATTCACCTTCGGCTTGTCGATCAGGACTTCGTCGATAATAATGGGACCATCCCCGGAAATTGAGCCCGTATCGAGCTTGACGGAAACGATGCCCAGGCTTAGCGCATCACCGGCCATGAAGCCTTGCGGATTTGCGACAGTCAGCCCGTTCAGGATCGCCTGGCCGGTGGCGAGGTCGAGCTTGACGCTATCGAGACGAACGGCCGTTTGCGTGGCGGCTGTTCCATATTTTTCAATGGCCGTCTTGACGAAATAATCCAGATTGGACCACAGGTAATAGGCGCCAAGCCCTGCAAGAATAATAAGGACAGCAAGAATGGCAGCGATTTTCTTAAACATGCGGGACTCCATGTATAGTGCGGCAACCGGAATGGTTAACCGCAACCTAAGCGGCTTTTACCGCGGTCGCAAGCCGACGGGTCCTTCCGGCCCGCGCCAAAGGAACGGTTGGCATGAAAAGCGATACCTGATAGCTGTTTGACATTCTGTTTCGCCAGGCGGGCATGACGGAATTGGTAGACGTATCGGACTTAAAATCCGAAGCTAGCAATAGCGTGCCGGTTCAACTCCGGCTGCCCGCACCAGGCTTCACATGCGCAGCCTGGCACGCCTTAAATTCAAGGGTTGCGCAGCCCGAATCCGCCTATTACATTGCCCCCTATTCCCCGGTAGCTCAGCGGTAGAGCAGGCGACTGTTAATCGCCGGGTCGGCGGTTCGAGCCCGTCCCGGGGAGCCATTTTTATATTTCATTTTAAACGTAAGACCGAAGTATGGACGATACTCAGGCTCCCCATAGCTGGCGCAATGGCCGTATACCCAAAAACCGGCGCGTCTACGCCATCGGCGATATTCATGCACATCCTGAATTGCTGCAAACTCTTTTAGATAAAATTGAAAATGAGACTTCAAACCTTCCGAAAGGTACGAAGGCAGAGATCGTTTGTCTCGGAGATTATATCGACCGGGGACCGGACGGGCCAGGCACATTAGATGTACTGCTCCGTTTTCAGAAAAAATTAGAAAATTCACCAAACGCTTCCATACATTTTTTGGGCGGAAATCACGAAGAATTTTTTTCGCGCTTACTCAAGACCCCGCGCATCGTCGATACGGAATATGATACTTCCGATAAATACGGGCATTTATATTCTACCGGAAAAGGAAAAATTCAGTTAAAAGGGTTGGAGGATTTTTTGTTCTTGGGTGGTGGCATTACAACGCTGCGCGATTACCTGAAAATTGATCCCGATAGCAACTCCCTCTTCGACATGAACGGGCGTAGGTTTAACGCGCAAGCCCCCAACCTTTTGCAGAACATCAATGCGCTTGTCAGAGAGCTGCAAGAAACCGTGCCTGAATCACATAAAGCATTTTTCCGGACAGCCTATAAAAACGAACATAAGATTATCGGCGATTACCTTTTTATTCATGCCGGGATTCACCCCGACAAATCCTTGAAAAAACAAGGCATAGGAAAAAATCGCAAAAAACTTAATAGGCGCGAAAAGCTTGCGATTCTTAATATACGAAATGAGTTTCTATGGGCTGGCCGGGAAGTTTTTCACGACACGCCATATGTCATTGTTCATGGGCATACGC
>JBFWTA010000277.1:0-3169 GCA_050248075.1 Bdellovibrionales bacterium
TGATCCCGGCGCTGAAAAACCTTGGCATCAAGTCGGCTTTTGACGATGCGTCCGACTTTTCGCGCATGACCGAAAAAGACGGCAAAAGACTCTATGTCAGCAAAGTGACGCAGGATGTCGTTTTTAAGACCGACGAAGAGGGCAGCGAGGCGGCCGCCGTCACGACGGCTGTAGTTGATATGCGTTCGGCTTTTATTCCTGACCCGGCGATTGATTTCCGCGTCGACAGATCTTTCGTTTTTGCGCTCCAGGACGTGAAAACCGGCGCCGTACTCTTTGTGGGGGCCGTAAACAAGCCGAATAACGACCTGCGCCCCGCACAATCAGCCCCGAAGCCCTGAAAATCGTGCTTTTACCGCCCCGTATGGCGGCCTATACTTGAATAAAATAAAGAGGGTGTGACGTCATCTTTTAAAAAGGACCGTCACCACTGTGGGTGTACTAAAAAAGATTTTCGATCTGGCCGGCGATATGGTCCGGTGGCGGCGTGATTTGCACGCGCGGCCCGAACTGGCGTTTCACGAAAACGCCACATCTGATTTTCTGCGCAATAAATTGCAAGATTTCGGCGTCGATGAAATTCATACCATGGCGGGCACCGGTCTTGTCGCGGTTATTCGCGGCCAGGCATCAAGCGGTCCATCCATCATGATCCGCGCCGATATGGACGCGCTGCCGCTGACCGAAAAAACTGGCGCGGCGCATGCGTCACAAAATCCGGGCGTGCACCACGCCTGCGGCCATGACGGCCATATGGCGATGCTGCTGGCGGCGGTGAAAGTCTTGGCCGAAACGCGTAATTTTTCCGGCACCGTCTATGCCGTTTTTCAGCCGGCGGAAGAAAGCGAAAGCGGCGCGAAACGCATGATCGACGAGGGGTTTTTTCAAAAATTCCCGGCCTCAGAAGTATACGGCCTGCATAACTTTCCCGGCCTGCCATTGGGGTTGATGGCGACGGGCGTCGGCGACATGCTGGCGTCTTCGATGGAATTTTCCGTTTCGTTTTCCGGAGTGGGCGGCCATAGCGCCCGGCCCGCAGACTCCGCCGATGTCGTCGCCGCGGCATCCGAAGCCGTTTTGCTGATCAAGCAAAGGGCGCAAGAACGCATATCCTTGCAAAAAGACCCCGCGGTCGTGACCATCCCCGTCATCAAAAGCAACAGCGACGCCGACAATATTCTGGCGGATCATGCGGAAATAAAAGGCAGCCTGCGCTGTTACGATCCGGCGCTGAAAAAGCAAATTGCCGCGGACATCCGGGACATCGCCACGACATTAGCGGCAAAATACGGCGCATCGGCCAATATTCAGATCAGCGACGGTTATCCGGTTCTGACCAATGCGAAGGAACCAACGCTCAAGGCGCTGGCGGCGGCGCGTGACATCGTATCGGCGTTCAAGGTTGTGCCGATTGTGCCGAAAACCTTGGGTGTCGAAGACTTCGCGCATTTTTTAAAGGAACGCCCGGGCAATTTCATCGCCCTTGGCACCGGTCCCGCCGACGGCAGCAAGGCGCCCGACCTGCATAGCCCGAAATACGATTTCAACGACGCGGCCTTGCCGATCGGGGCCAGTTACTGGGTGCGGCTGGTGGAAAGGGTTTTGCCCTTGTCCGCACGCCATAAACCCGCGCCGCCCGGACATTCTCCATAAAGAAACGGCCGTCGATAGCATTGATTTCCTGCGCCAGCATGCTTAAATCAGGTATATATTTGTGCAGCGCAGCGAAAGGATTCATCCTATGTCACAGCCCCAAGACCCCGTCGTCATCGTCGGCATCGCCAGAACGCCCATGGGCGCTTTTCAGGGCGAGTTATCAAGCTTCACCGCGTCCGACCTGGGCCAGTTCGCCATTCGCGCCGCGCTGGAACGCGCCAAGGTCAAGCCGGGCGATGTGGACGATGTGCTGATGGGGTGCGTTCTGCCGGCGGGGCAGGGCCAGGCGCCCGCGCGTCAGGCGGCGATCAAGGCGGGCATCCCCGATTCAACCGGCGCCACGACCATCAACAAAATGTGCGGGTCCGGCATGAAGGCCGTGATGCTGGCGCATGACAATATTCTGGCAGGTTCGGCCAGCGTGATGGTGGCGGGCGGCATGGAAAGCATGACGAACGCGCCGTACCTTCTGGACAAGGCACGGGGCGGCCTGCGCATGGGCCACGGCAAAGTGATGGATCATATGTTCTTGGACGGTCTTGAAGACGCCTATGACAAGGGCAAGCTGATGGGCGTTTTCGCCGATGATACGGCGCGCACGCACCAGATTACGCGCGGCGATCAGGATAATTTCGCGCTGGCGTCGCTTGCCCGCGCGCAGGAAGCGACAAAAAGCGGCGCCTTCGCAGCTGAAATCGCGCCTTTGTCGATCAAGGCAAAAGACGGCGAAACGGTCATCAGCGAAGACGAAAGCCCCAAGAAAGCCAAGCCGGAGAAAATTCCGTCGCTGAAACCCGCCTTTGGCGCGGATGGCACGGTGACGGCCGCCACATCCAGTTCCATTTCCGACGGCGCGGCGGCCATCGTTCTGATGCGCAAGTCCGAAGCGGAAAAGCGCGGCCTTAAAATACTGGCGACGATCAAAGGCCATGCGTCGCATGCGCAAAAGCCAGCCGAATTCACCATCGCGCCCATCGGCGCGACGCAAAAGCTGTTCGCCAAGACGGGCTGGACCGCCAAGGACGTCGACCTGTTCGAAATCAACGAAGCCTTCGCGGTCGTCACGCTGGCGGCGATGAAGGAATTGAACCTGCCGCACGAAAAAGTCAACGTCAACGGCGGCGCCTGCGCGCTGGGCCATCCCATTGGTGCTACGGGCGCGCGGATTATCGTGACGTTGCTCTCGGCGCTTGAAAAACGCGGCCTGAAAAAAGGCGTGGCGTCGCTCTGCATCGGCGGCGGCGAAGCGACGGCGATTGCGATCGAACGCGCCGCGTAACCGTGACCATACGTGCCGCGCAAGCGTAAAATATCTTTTCGTTTCTTCAGGCCAAAAACCAAAAAACGCCTGCGGCTTGCGACGGCGCTGGGCCTGTGGGGCTTTGCCGCGGCGGTGATGACGCTGGCGTATTTTATCTATGACCTGCCGGGCACGGATGCGATCAAGCCCATAGACCGCACGCCGTCGATTATGATTTTGGCCAATGACGGCACCATGCTGGCGCGTTATGGT
>JBFWTA010000278.1:0-3143 GCA_050248075.1 Bdellovibrionales bacterium
GCGGCGGATGGTCTTGCATCTGCTGAAGCGGCGCGAGGCGCTCATGCTGCCGTTGATCGAGGCGATGACCTCGGCGGCGAGCCATGTTCATAACTGCGGAATCTGCGGCAATCTGGGCGCCAGCGATCCGTGCGAAATCTGCCGCGACCCGCGCCGCGACCGGACGGCAATTTGCGTGATCGAAGATGTCGCAGACCTATGGGCGCTGGAACGCAGCAATGCGTTTCGCGGGCTGTATCATGTTCTCGGCGGAACGCTGTCGGCCCTGGAAGGCATACGGCCCGGCGATCTGCGTATCGACAGCCTTATTCAAAGGGTGAAGGAAGGGCAGGTGGAAGAAGTCATCCTTGCCCTTAACGCAACCGTCGAAGGACAGACCACGGCCCATTACGTAACCGAAAAGCTGGAAGGGATGGGGGCCAGCATTACCCGGCTTGCCCATGGCCTGCCGGTGGGCGGGGAACTGGATTACCTTGACGACGGCACGCTGACGGCGGCATTGCAAGCAAGACGAAAAACAGGGTAACATCCGCCGTCCCTTGACAATTTAACCTTCAAAGTCCACCAAATACCCATGAATATCGGCCTTGTCGTCAACGCCCGCGGAAAAATGTGTCTCGTTCATGACGAGCCTTTCGAAGCGACTCCGCTTTGGGTCGGCTATCATGTCGACAAAAAGCAGGTCGAGATCATCTTTGATACCGGCTCGACCTATCCCATCGACTGGGAAGCGACCGACGAGATGAATAATTATCTGCTCAAGATAAACAAAATTCTTATTATCCGCATGGAAAACAAAAAGCCGGTCGAAGGCTACGACACCAGTTTCCTGCGCCTCAAAGACGGCAAGACAGTCAGCTAAACGAGGATCGGATGGTCGATGCTTTTGCGCTAGCCACCTTCCGGGGCCAGTATCGTGGTACGCCTGCGCAATGGGAAGATATCGTCTCGACGCTCCGGCGTTGCGTCGGCGGCGACCTGATCGCCACGCTCAAGGATTTCGGCAAGGCCACGCGTGCGGCGGCGCAGATGCTGGTGGGGTGGGACGAAAATTATACCATGCTTTTCGATTTCCTGTCGGCCATCCAGGACCCCGACGACATGGGCGATCCCCGCGACCTGTTTCGTGAAAAAGGCCGTGGCCGCGAACAGGGCCGGCAGGGTGGCCGTGGTTCCAGGGCGCCAAAAGCCCCCGCGCAGCAGGCTGTTAAACCGAAATCGCCCAACCGTTAAATCCCCCAGCCTGCCGGTAATTCTTCCGGCGCATCCAGCTGTTCGAGAATCAGGCGGGCAACGCGGTCGGCCGATTGACCGTCGGGTTGATCGAATAATTCCTTGACCAGTTGGCGGCGTCTTTCGGCCCATGGGCCGGGCCCGCCGGCCATGGCTTCCCCGGTGGCGCGGCAAAGATTTTCAAAATCCGTCGCCTGCTCGCCGGCGATATAACGCTCGTGCCCCGGCAGCAGGCTGCGGCATTGCCGGGTATAGGTTTCATGATCGGGCCAGTAAAAAACAATCGGCCGGTCCAGCAGCATGAAATCGAGCGCCACCGACGAGTAATCCGTGACCAGCGTATCCACGTGCCGCAGCAGGGGATAGATGTCGCTTTCCGGCCGCGCAAAGCGCACCTGCGGGAATTTACGCTTCAAATCCTCGAACCCGGCGCGTTCGGCGGGATGAAGCTTCACGATCAGGTAATAACCCTTATCCTGGCACCATTTCGCATAATCCGGCAGCGCCGAATTTTCCAGCCAGCCCGGCCCGATATTGTCGCGGAAGGTCGGTGCATAGAAAATCGCGCCGCGCCCGCCTTCGCGCGCCGCCCGCAATTCCACCAGCGCTTCGGTATCGACATTAATAAGCTCCTCGCCCATGGCTTCGCGCAGCAAGGCATCGTTGCGCGGATAACCCAGCGCCGCAAATTCGCGGAAGGCAAACCATTGCCGCCAAAGGCTGCGCCATCGCGCGCCGGGGGCGACAAAAACATCGGCGGGCCCGGTGGAAGACAGGCGCAATCCTTGAAAAGCCGATTGCGGGGCGTCGCTGTAGACGAAGCCGATCTCCTTGAGCGGAATGCCATGCCACATCTGAACAAGCCGCGCCCCCTGCAACAGGAAATAGGGCAGGGGCGGGCTCCAGGACAAAGGCGTGAAATGATCGCAGGCCACAAGCACTTTGGCGCTCATGAGGATGCGAAGATGATCCATCGACCATTCGTTCATCGCCGGCAGGACCGGCAAGCCGCTTTGCGCCAGCAGATCCCGCTGCTGCGGATTGTTCACGAGAAAATGGCAGCCGATATTGTATCTTTCCGCAAGGGCGCGGAACGCCAGAAAAGCATATTTCACGTTGTCGCCGAAAAAATCGGCATGCAGAAAAATCACGCTGCGCGTTTTCGGGAAAAGCCGGGCGATATAGCTGAACAACCGGCCCTGTTGCCATAGATTTAGCGTCGCCAGCTCGCGCGCCTGGTTCATGAGCTGTTCGTTCTGCCGCGCCAGTTGCTCTTCAAGCGCCGCGAGACGTTGCTCGAGTGAAGGATTGCCGGGATCGGTCATGAAACTTCCACAAGCCCCCGTTGCGAGGGCACCCGTGTGGTTTACCCGGTCAACATGATTCCGCAAAGAGGGAAGCTTCAGGCGCCTTCGGATACAGGTTCCGGTGCCACCGCGCGCCTTAAATGCAGCATCGCCGCGATGCGTTGCATCAGGCGTGCCGCGCGGCCCGGTTCCGGCGCGGGTAGCGCCTGCCGCTCGACTATGCTTCTTGATTCAGCCCAGCTTTTTTCAACCGGATACATTTTACCGGGGGCGCCCGGCATAAACAGTTTCAGAGACGCGCGCGCTTCCTCCTTTTTCCGTTTGTGCTTCCGGCGAAGCTGCTTGCGGCGGTTGTTAACCGGCACGGCCCTCACGCGCCAGCGCGTGGACTCTACACGCGCCCTTGCGCTACCACCCCTGCCGAGAGCCGAAGACGCCGCCTGAATAAATTTCGTGCGTTCGATTATGTGTTCGCCCGGCCCGGTGCAGGTGGGCGGTAAATCGAGATCGGACGGGGTGCCGAAGGTGGTACGAATGTTGTGAGGGGGGAGAGCGGATGGCCGGCCGCCAATTTCAATGGCGTGTGCGCCGATCAAGGTTACG
>JBFWTA010000279.1:0-3138 GCA_050248075.1 Bdellovibrionales bacterium
ATCTTCGGGTTTTTGGGATTCCACGATGTGGGCGAGCCGCGCGATCGCATCACGCCAGGCCGGGCCGTTATTCAGAAGCGTGCCGATATCATAAAATAATATGCCGGGTTTCGGAAAGTCCGGGATGCCGCGAATATGGGACTTGAGATCAATCATAATAAACCGCGCAGGAATACAAGTGAATGAAGTTAAAACATGGCCGCCGCCATGCCCGTTAATAAAACTGCAAAGCTTTGTGGCGATAGTCAATCCTCACCTGTCTGTAAAGTCCTGCTCTCCATGGTTTCTTCGCTTTCCCAAATCGATGTCGCGCGCCTTCTGGCTGAGCCCTCGCCACATATACGGGCGGAGGTTGCCGGCAAGCTTGCCGCTGAAATCGACAGCCCGCGCCTTACGGAATCCGAGCTTAAGCTGGCTCAGGATATTATCGGTGTCATGGCGCGCGATGCGGAAGCGACTGTGCGTAAGGCCTTGTCGCAAAGTCTGCGCGGCGCGCTGCGGCTGCCCCACGATGTGGCGCTCCGTCTTGCCAATGATATCGAGGCGGTGGCGATGCCCGTACTCGCCTGTTCGCCCGTGCTGACCGATCAGGATCTTGTCGAAATCGTAAGCCGCGGGTCGGCCGCCAAGCAGGAAGCCATCGCCGGGCGGCCGCATGTTTCTGAAACAGTATCCGATGTGCTGATTGCCGAAGCCGGGGAAAAAGCTGTGTCGGTGCTTATGAACAATGCCACGGCGCATATCTCCGATTTGAGCCTCACCCGGGCCGTCGACCGGTTTGCCCAAAGCGACATGGTAAAAGCCAGCATGGCCAGGCGCCACGTGCTTCCGGTAACGGTAACCGAGCGCCTCGTCACCATGGTCTCCGAGCAGCTCAGGGATTATCTCGTTCAGCATCACGAATTGCCGTCCGCGATCGCAGCCGACCTTGTGCTGCAGAGCCGTGAGCGCAGTATCATCAGCCTCAGCGGCGGATCGAACGAACAGGATATCGAGAAGCTTGTCATTCAGATGCATGCCAACAGGCGACTTACGCCGACCATCGTGCTGCGTGCCCTGTGCATGGGCGATCTCGCGTTTTTTGAAGCCGCGCTGGCGGTGCTGGCCAATGTACCGATCACGAACGCACGTATTCTCATTCATGATGCCGGACGGCTCGGGCTGAAGTCGCTTTACACGAAATCGGGATTACCGCCACGGTTGCTGCCGGCGGTACGTATCGCAATCGAGGTTGTGCGCGAAACCTTGATGGACGGCGGTATGCATGACCGCGCCCGATACCGCGCACGAGTCATCGAACGCATACTTACCCAGTACGAAGATTTCGGTGCCGAGGATCTCGATTATCTGCTCGAAAAATTAGGCGATGTGCTCACAAACGCAGCTTGAACCGTATCCGAAATATTCCGGTCTCAGAACAAAATTTGATAATTCGAATCCGAAACAATCATGCATTTTTAATAAATATCGTCAGCATTTTCCGCATATTTACGATTTCGCAACGTCAAAAAGCGCGACGATGCAAGCAGCCTCAGAGATGCATAAAATGCCTATCGTTTCGATATCGAAGTAACCGCGTGTTTGACAAATTGTTAATGATTGGAAGGCACATTTTAACAAGGAAATTCAGGAACTAGCTGCTCGCTGTGTGTGCGGCTGCGCATTTGTGTCAAGCCGCCATCGATAAATTTTTTTCTAAGCACTCGCCGAAAATATTCGGTGCCGGGAGTAGGAATGAGCGAAGGCAAAAGCTCGGGCGGATTTTTTTCATCGCGACGGCGACGCGATGATGCCTGCGCGCAACATCGCACCGGTCCGCCTGACACGCGTTCTGGTTTCGCCATCGGTCCGATACTTTATCTGCTTGGCCTGATTGGCGTCGGCGCCGGCGTGCTTTTCAGCGGCTACAGTCAAATTCTTCGCAGCAATATCCAGATCACCGAGGATATGGGAGCGAAAAACGACCTGAACGCCGCTACCACAACCCTTGCCTCGACTTCGACATTAAGCGCGGACTCACTGGTTTTTTGTCCGCCGCCGGGGCCTGGCGCATCGGTCAACTGCAACCCTTCCGCGACAATTCCCGAAAAGCTGTTAATTTTTGCCAGCGTGCCTGCCGCCGATACCGGCCGTTTGCCAAGCGGCTATAACAGCGCCGGTTCGGGTGGTACGCCAACGGAAGTCGGTGTCTTTGCGGCCGGTTCCGGGCTAAAGCAAATCGATCCTTACGGGCATTTTTATATTTATTGCCGTTGGGAAAACGCGCGATCCTCTCCCTCGTCCGCGGCTTTCACGATCATCAGCGCGGGGCCGGACGGCGCGCTGAACAGCACATGCGGCGACAGCACGCCGGTTGGCGACGATTTAATGGCGCCGCTATCGGTTGGTTCTGCCATCCAGCGATCGGCAATCTGGCAAACCGATTCGAGCAACAATGTATATTATGGCGCGACCGGAACGCAGCTGCGCATCGACACGGCGGGCAATATGGTCGTTCCCGGCTCGCTCGCGGTGACCAGCACGGCGACCTTTACCGGCACCGGCGTGTTTACCGGCGATGTGACGGCGCCTACCTTCAACGGCAATGTCGTCGGCGCGACCGGTACCTTCAGCGGCGGCGTTTCGGCCGGCGGCGGTTTCACCGGCGATCTGAGCGGCAGCGTCTACGGCGGCACGGTCAGCGGCACGACCGGGAATTTCTCGGGCAATCTTTCGACTGGCGGTACACTCGGCGTTACCGGCGATGCAACGATTAACGGAGCCGCCACCATCGGTACCACGCTCGGCGTCAGCGGTGACACAACGCTTTCCGGTGCGCTCGATGTATCCGGCAATTCCACGCTTGGCGGCACGCTTGCCGTTACCAGCACGGCCACGTTCGGCACAACGCTCGGCCAGCAGGTATTTATTTCACCGACCGGAGCCGTGACCGCCAATACCGGTTTCAGCGGCAATCTCACCGGCAACGTGAGCGGCGATGTCTCCGGCAGCATTGCCGGCGCCACCGGCGCGTTCACGTCGGCGGTTAGCGTCGGCGGTGCCAATGTTTCCCTCCTTGCCAGCGGCGACGGCAACTTTTCCGGCACACTTACCGCCGGCACTCTGAGCGGACCGTTCACCGGCGTCCTGGATTTAAGC
>JBFWTA010000280.1:0-3119 GCA_050248075.1 Bdellovibrionales bacterium
CGATCAGAATGGTCATAAGAATGAACTGATCGATTCCGAACGCCGTCGCACGCCGGGAAAAGCTGGCGTAGGGAACCGGGGTGATATCAGGGGAAATGATTTCAACAGGAACTGACACGTATTACTGCCGGTCAGCTATGGAGTTTCATCAAACCAAGAAAGAGCGCCGCCAAGGCAAAGCCCATTCCGATAACCCATTTGATGATGTCGGTTTTGGCCTCAGCCAGATCGGCTTTTGTAACCAGCTGCTGTTTTTCCTGCCAATCGCCGAAACTTTCAGCCAACGCAACGGCTGTCTGCTCGGCTTGTTCTTGCGAGAACTTCGCGTTGTCCCGAAGCCTTTGAGCCAGTTTTAAAGTATCGAATACAACGGTACTCATCATGCCCTCTATCTGGTTGCAATTATACACAGTTTTCGGTGCAAAAACGAGTCTTTTATACCCCCGTTAACTCCCTGACATCCGTCAGTTTCCCCTTGATCGCCGCCGCCGCCGCCATGGCGGGGCTCATGAGGTGCGTGCGCCCGCCCCGGCCCTGCCGGCCCTCGAAATTGCGGTTGGAAGTCGAGGCGCAGCGTTCGCGGGGATTAAGGCGGTCTTCGTTCATGGCGAGGCACATGGAACATCCCGCCTCGCGCCAGTCGAAGCCGGCTTCGATGAGAATTTTGTCCAGCCCCTCCTGTTCCGCCTGCTGCTTCACAAGGCCGGAGCCGGGCACCACCATGGCCTGCACATGACCGGCCACACGGCGGCCCTTGGCTACTTCCGCCACGGCGCGAATATCCTCGATCCGGCCATTGGTGCAGGAACCGATAAACACCTTGTCGATGCCGATATCGGTCAGCTTCGTGCCGGGCTTGAGCCCCATGTAATCGAGCGCACGTAACATCGCCTGACGCTTGCCGTCATCCTTGGCCGAGGCGGGGTCGGGAACGCTGCCGGTAATGGCCATCGTATCCTCCGGCGAGGTGCCCCATGTGATGGTCGGCGCGATGTCGGCGGCTTTCAGTTTGATATCCTTGTCGTAACGCGCGCCCGCGTCGCTGGGCAAGGTCTTCCACCACGCTACCGCCTTGTCCCAGTCGGCGCCCTGCGGCGCCTTGGCGCGGCCTTTGAGATAGGCGAAGGTCGTTTCATCAGGCGCAATCAGACCTGCGCGCGCACCGCCCTCGATGCTCATGTTACAGACCGTCATGCGGCCTTCCATGCTGAGATTGCGGATCGCGGCGCCGGTATATTCGATGACATGCCCCGTGCCGCCCGCCGTGCCGATGACGCCGATAATGGCGAGGATCATGTCCTTGGCCGTCACGCCGGGCGGCAAATCGCCCTCGACATCGACCCGCATATTTTTCGACGGCTTCATGATCAGCGTTTGGGTCGCCAGCACATGTTCCACTTCCGACGTCCCGATGCCGAAAGCCAGCGCGCCGAAGGCGCCATGGGTCGAGGTATGGCTGTCGCCGCAGACGATCGTCATGCCCGGCTGGGTAAAGCCCTGCTCCGGCCCGATGACATGCACGATGCCCTGGCGGGTATCTTCCATCGAAAAATATTCGATGCCGAATTCCTTGGTATTGTGCGTCAGGGTTTCCACCTGAATGCGGGACTCTTCTTCTTTGATACCCTTGTTGCGGTCATGAGCCGTTGGCACATTATGGTCGGCCACGGCCAGCGTCGCCTCGGGCCGGCGAACCTTGCGCCCGGCCATGCGCAGCCCTTCAAAAGCCTGCGGGCTGGTGACTTCGTGCACCAGGTGCCGGTCGATATAGATAAGGCAGGTGCCGTCATCCTGGCGGTTAATGACATGACTGTCCCATATCTTGTCGTAAAGCGTCTTCGGCATTGTGACTCCCCTTCGAGTCCAATGTAACAAAGCCCGGCCAAAGCGCAAAGAAATTAACTGTTATTGCAGAGGGTTAGCAGGCATCCGCCAATATTAACAAGCTGTTAAAGGCGTGGCAGTACCATTACTCTGCCGCCGCTATCATATTAAGCGGTATCGGATTTTGAGATTTAGGAAGGTGATATGGCTATCAGTCCGCCAAACGGGCCCGTCGATTTGATGCATGCGGTGGAAAAACCACCCGGCGTAAGCTGGGAGGCATGGAATACCGCCCTGCGCGAACTTGGCAGCATGCAGTTGCCGCTTGATCCCGCCATGCTGAAAGCCATGGCCATGATGAAGGCCCGGCAGGAACAGGAAGAATTAAATCAGAAAAATGAAGATGCTTTGCGCGTAAGCAATTTGTCGCTGGAAGATCAGGCCGCACATCAAAAAGATCCGACCGACAGCCTGCATGGCTTCGGCATGCATAGCATACATCTGGCCTTCGAACTTGCGCATTTCGCCCATGTCTCGGTTCAGGAATTAAATGCGACATTTCACAACGTCGCGACAAGCGCCCATCAGGCATTCGACAAGCGACTGGGACTCCAAGGCGCCGAGCGCATGGCCACTGCCTCCGTTACGGCAGGCGCGGTTGTTTCCAATCTTATGGAAGACAGCCGCTTTTTCCGGAAACACGCGCAAGCCACCGAGAAGTTTTTAGAAGACCATCCTGAACTGGCGGAAGAACTGAATGGCATTCTGCAACAGGCCGAAAAGCTCGAAGCGACCGATCCGGCCATGGCGGAAAAATTGCAGCAGCAGGCTGGTCGAAAACTTTTTAGAGAAATGCGAAAAAATCAACATGACCTATTTAAGGATTGCGATAAAAAACTGCGCGGTAAGCGCGAGTTTAAGGATCTGGCTCAAGACCGGGACGACCAGGGTCACCCGATAAGCGATGACGAAAAGCTGAATCACATGTATGGTGACAGTTGGGCAAAACAGAATCCCCGCTTCCGCGAACACAGGCGCCACCAATTGCAAAACGAACACTCAACCAGATTTGGCTCTCATCATACCGGTGAATATAAAGCTATGGATTATAAACAGCCCATGGACCCGGCATCGATCAAGCCAGATCAGGATAATGTTGCCGGCGCCGATACGGCGCGTCCGTCTGGACTTACCCCCGTCACAGGTACGAAAGTCGCAACGCCGGGTCTGGGTATGGGCATGAACATGAAACCCGGCCCCGAAATGTTTGCGTAATCAGCTTAAACCCTCAGCAT
>JBFWTA010000281.1:0-3109 GCA_050248075.1 Bdellovibrionales bacterium
CCATGCAATAACTTGGCACAGGAAATTCTTGGTCTTTTGTTTTTAATTAGCAAAGCGATGCGCTTTTGGAGATATTTATTCTTATATCTCCTTTGCAGGAGTTCCGGAATTCAGGAGGCGGGGGTTATAAGTCTTGGACTACCCGAAAGTTGGGTTATTCACCTTTGACGATAGGCAGACGCGTAAACTTTTCTTAGCCCTGTTTCCTGAATAATTTCATGCCCGACGGGGCCATCCAGACACGGTATGACGACGGGCCATGACGCAAAAACAGGGGAGGGGCTGACATTAATCTTGTAGGCTTTTAGGTTATCCCTTGAAGATCATGACATGAAAGTAATAAAAGGCTGGCATTACCGACGCCCAAGAATACAATCAACTTATTGATAATTATAGAAATAATTTAAACCGGCATCTGAATAGTCAATGTCAGAAAACAAACCATCGGCCCTCTTTAAGCTCTCCGAACGTCTGTCGGCCGGACAATGGAACTTTTTCGCGGCTGTCAAAAATTACTTGAATGAATTTGCGGGGGAAATTGGCAAATCCGGCAAGCGCGAGAGCGGCTTCGGTCATGCTTTGGTTGTTGCTTCTTGGGCCAGCCAGCATGAAAAAGCGGAAGGCCAACGGCAGCTGGAACAGGAAAAGATAAAAAGATTACGGAATTTTATCGCGGCCGTAGGCCGGGAGATGATGGAGGAAACGACCAAAAGCCTGAAAGGCAAGGAAACGTTTTCCTATGTGATCGCCAAGGCGTTACGCGACGAGTTTGCCCTTGTCCAGCGTCAGTTAATTGCATCCGTTGAAAAAAATCCAAAATTCGATCCCCTCAAAGTCAAGACCTTGATTGAAGAATCCATTTTCATCGGTTCGGGCGGCCGATTTACATCCAGCGCATCGCTGACCGACGAGCAATACCGCTTTTACCAGGCTGTAAAAGAATATATCGACGCCAGGCTTGCATTGCCTGGACAAAAACACAGCGCGCTCAAGAAAAAAGCCAGCACCGCAGGCCGGGATCTGGCCGACGAAGATTACGAGAAGGTCAGATCGCATTTATTGGTTGTCTACCGGCTTGATAACACCGGGCGCCTGCCGCATATCAGGGACTTAATCGACGAGCGCTTCTATTACAGCAGTCACAAAAGACTTGGAAAGAAAGAAGCACCTTATATTTCATGGACAGGCGCCGAACGCCGCAGAAAAATGCGCAGATTGGCAGCCATGGAAATTTACGATTGGGGAGTCAAGCCGGGACGAGGCACTATACCGCCACCCCACCCCAAATTGCATAAGCCGAAATTGAAATGACCCGGTCTAGGCCGCGTTTCTCAATATCTTTACCAGCTCATCATGTATCATCGCATTGGCGGCGATGATGCCGCTGCCCATGACCGGGGCTTCGTCGGGTTTGAAGGAGCTGACGAAGCCGCCGGCTTCCCGGACGATGACAACGCCCGCCGCCACGTCCCAGGGGCAAATCGCGTTTTCCCAGTAACCGTCGTAACGCCCCGCCGCCGTATAGGCGAGATCGAGCGCCGCGGCGCCGAGGCGGCGGATGCCCGAAACTTTGGGCATGACGGCAGCAAGGCATTCGGTGAAATTGCCGTAATCCTTCACCACGCCCTTGAACGGAATACCGGTGGCGATGAGGCAGTCGGCAAAATCCTTGCGCGCGGAAACGCGCAGGCGGTGATTGTTGCAATAGGCGCCGAGGCCCTTTTCGGCCCAGAACAATTCATCCTTGATGGGATCGAGCACGACGCCGGCGATCATCTCGCCGTTGCGTTCGGCGGCGATCGAAATGCACCAGTGCGGCAAGCCATGGAGGAAATTCGTGGTGCCGTCCAGCGGATCGACGATCCAGCGTTCGGCCTTGCCCGACGTGTCGGCGGCCTTGTCGTCTTCTTCCATCAGAAAACCGAAATTCGGCCGCGCCCGGCCGAGTTCCTCGCGCAAAATTTTCTGCGCCTGCATATCCGCCGTGCTGACGAAATCCGCCGGTCCCTTGCGCGAGACCTGCAGCCGCTCCACCTCGTAAAAATCGCGCTTGAGCCCCTTGGCCGCCTTTTCGGCGGCCTTGATCATGACATTGATGAGGGCGGATTGGGCGGGCATGCGCTAGTCGCGCGCGCGTTCGACATAGGCGCTATCGGCTGTTTTGACAACGACGCGGGTGCCCGCTTCGATGAAAGGCGGCACGAGAATTTTTACGCCATTCGACAGCTTGGCTGGTTTATAGGATGACGATGCCGTCTGGCCCTTTACGACCGGATCGGATTCGACGATTTCCAGAACCACGGTCGCCGGCAGTTCCACCGACAGCGCGGCGCCTTCGTGCATCTGGACGATGCAGACCATGCCTTCCTGGAGGAACACCACCGGATCGCCGATGATGTCCCTGGGAATGGCGACCTGCTCGAAATTCACCTGATCCATAAAAGTATACATGCCGTCGGCTTCGAACAGGAACTGCATTTCGTGATCGTGCAGCTGCACGCGCTCCACGGTTTCCTGGGTGCGCCAGCGCACATTGGTCTTGATGCCGGTGCGCACGTCGCGCATTTCGACCTGCACGACCGAAGCGCCCTTGCCCGGCGTCATGATTTCGCTTTTCATCACCGACCACAGCTTGCCGTTGTAATCGACCACATGGCCTTTACGAATGGTGTTGGCGTCGACTTGCATGGTCCGGGCTCGCTGCAAATTCTGGTTAAAGCGTTGAATCCGTTCCGGCGCGCGCCGATTAACGCTTTTCCGGGCGGAACGGAGGCTGTTGTCGGCGTTTCACGGCCTTTTGTCAACCACGGCCTGCTTTACAAGCAGCGGTTCCAGGGCTTTCGTGAGGCTGTCCTCGGTTAATACAATCTCGTTGGGCGCCATGCGCGCGCGGATCGCCCCTTCCCGGTCGATAATATAGGTAACCGGCAGCGCGGACGGCCAGCCGAAGCCGTTGTTTTTCGCGGTATCGAGCATGGCGGCGGGATAGTTAAAACGGCGCATGATTTTATCCACGTCGTCGCGGTTGCCCGGGCGGTCGGCGCTAACGCCGATCATCGCCAGCCCGTCCTTGCGGTAACGCCGGTAAACGGCATCCAGCGCCGGCATT
>JBFWTA010000282.1:0-3076 GCA_050248075.1 Bdellovibrionales bacterium
CTCACCAAAAAACCACGTGTTGCTTTGCATAGGGCCCGGCAACAAGTCCGCGACCTTCATGCCCCTAATCCTTGCGCCGGCGAACGGTTACTGCCGGGCTCAAGAGCCATGAGACGAATAATATACGTGCACATCACACGTGTCAACGTTTATTTCACACTAATAATGAGAATTTTCCAATATAAGAGACAGGTAATTGCCTGTTTGGGGTAATGTCATTGATTTTGAGTGCCTGTCCGAAAAGTTTTCATGATTAAACAAAGAACGATACGCCTGCGCGGGCATGACGGTCGTTTAGGCGTCGGCGACGGCGGCTTCGGCGGTTCGTTTGGGCTGCTGCCGTTTGGGTAAAACGTTTACCGTCGCAACGATCGCCGCCGCCCAGTAAGGCAGCGTCTGTACGAACAGCATGCCCGCCCATAATACCGCGTCGCGATTTTCCGTGCCGAAGAATTCCAGAACCAGCCCGCCGCAAATAAGGAGAGCGAGCAGGAGGCCGATTTCCTCGCGCGCCATCAGGAACAGCTGCATGATCGCCGGGCTGTCTTCGCATTTCGGGGTGCGGAGGAAAGGCTTGCCGCTGGTGAAGAGGCCCTGCCAGACGGCGCGCGCCACGGCATGCGACAACGCCATGCCGGCGACGGCGGCGCCGAGCTTGTCGCGCCAGCCGCATTTCACGCGGGCGTGATAGAGCCAGAAGCCGGCGACGATCTTGAACACGAAAACCGAAAGCGTCGGCACCAGAAACACCGCGGGCGGAAATTCCACCTGCTTGAACAGCAAAAGGACGGACCACAAAATCGCCGCCAGCGCGAACACGATATGCGCCGCATCCGCGAACCAGGGCAGCCAGCCGGAGATAAAGTGATAACGCTGGCCATGCGTAAGGTTCTCGCCCTGACGCAGCGCGTGCCAGTGATGCTTGAGAATCTGCACCGCGCCATAGGCCCAGCGGAAACGCTGTGTCTTATAGCCGGTGAAGCTGTCGGGTATCAGCCCCTGGCCCAGCGAATGGTTCATGTAAACCGCTTCGTAACCGCGTTCGAACAGGCGCAGGCCAAGTTCCGCGTCCTCGCAGATGCACCATTCGCCCCATCCGCCCACGCTTTGCAGGGCGGATTTGCGGATCAGGGTCATGGTGCCGTGCTGGATGATCGCGTTGCGTTCGTTGCGCTGGACCATGCCGATATGGAAAAAGCCGGCATATTCCCAGTACGCCATGCGCTTGAACAGGCTTTCGCCGCCGTCGCGGTAATCCTGCGGCGCCTGCACGAAGGCGACTTCTTCCTTGTCGAAATACGGCACCCCGGCGCGCAGCCAGGCGGGGCTGACGATATAATCGCTGTCGATGATGCCGACGATGCCGGCATCGGGCGCGGTTTCGGCGAGGGCGAAATTCAGCGCGCCGGCCTTGAAACCCGGCCATTTCGGCAAATGGAAAAAGCGGAAACGCGGGCCGAGACGGGCGCAATGCTCCTCCAGCGGTTTCCAGACGGCTTCGTCCCTGGTGTTATTGTCGACGACCAGGACTTCGAAATTCGGGTAATCCAGTTTCGCCAGCGCGTTCAGCGTTTCGATCACCATATGCGCCGGTTCGTTATAACAGGGCAGGTGGATCGAAACCTTGGGCGCGTCGGGACCGGGCACAAGATTATGCGGCTCGAAATACCGCCGCCTTTCGTTGGCCCACAGCACCTCGGCAAATTCGAACCCGTCCACCAGCAGAAGCGCCAGCAAAATCACCTGCGCGCCGATGAGGGCGGTCCACGCCATCGTGTTGCCGTCGATTATTTTTTCCGCCATCGCCGCCATGACGGCCCAGACCAGCACCGAGCAGACGGCCTGAATAAGCCCCGCGTAAAACAGCAGGCCCGCGAATTTCAGGTTGCGTTTCTTGCGCACGAACCATTGCATCGGAAACAGCGCGAGCAGGGAGGCGATCAGGCAGCCGGTCGTCCAGCTGGTGGATTCGAATACCTTGCCGCTCATGGGGAATTTCGGCTCGCGGGCGATGTTCCATAACCCCCAATGCGCGCCGACGGAGCCTTCGATATCGCGTTTCCAGGGCTGGTCGAACGCTTCGACGATGGAGTAATCGAGCCGCTGCTCGCTGGCCAGGCTGAGGAAGCCGCGGATGAATTTGGCCTGATTGACCTGGGACGGCTCGGCGCCCTTGACCCATTGGCCGTCGCTGGGCCAGCCGACTTCGCCGATAAAGATATGCTTGTTGGGAAACGCCTCGCTGAGCTGCTGATAACGGTAAATAAGATAATCGATGGCCCCGTCCACCGGTATGCCTTCCCAATAGGGCAGGATGTGGACCGTGATGTAATCGACGCTGTCCGCCAGCTGCGGGTATTTAAGCCAGATATGCCATGGTTCCGCCGTCGAAACAGGGATATTCACCTGCCGCTTCACGCGCTCGATAAGGCCGATCAGGTCGTTGACCGATATGTCGGTGCGCAGCAAGGCTTCGTTGCCGATAATCGCGCGCCGCATGTTGGGATTGTTGTGAATGAGGTCGACCAGATGCGCGATTTCCTGCGCGTTCGCCGCGTTGTCGGGCGATATCCATGCGCCGCCCACGACGTTAAGGTTATGGTGGCCCGCCGCCACGATGGCGCGGTCCAGCCCGTCCCTGACGCCGTACATGCGTACGCTGTTGACCCGGCCTTCCAGCAGGGACATGTCTTTTTCGATGCGGCCGTCCGTCAGCTTGTTGGCCGTGTCGCCTTCGCGGTAGCCGCTGTAGGACAGGCTGTTGATCACGCCGCCCCAGGGCTGCTCGAGAATTCCCCGGTTGACGAGCATCCATGCGGCAATATTGGCGAGCAGAACCAGGGCCAGAATAACGAGGGTGCGGCGAAGCGTGATCATGAAGCTTTAAAGCGGATTTCCAAGCGATTACAGAGGCGGGATAATAGCCGACTTTAAGGCAAGATGGAGGCGAAATTTTGGTTAAAGCCCTCTGGCGCAGGACCGGGCTGGAGGGACTTACTCCGGCTTACGGATCATCTTTTCGACTTCGGCGATATGGTTTTCTTCGTCGCAGATCATTTTGCGCGCATACTCTTCG
>JBFWTA010000283.1:0-3065 GCA_050248075.1 Bdellovibrionales bacterium
ACCGCGCCGGCTTCGACATCGCTGCCGGATTCGAACAATATGTTTTCGACGATCCCCGACACTTCGGCGGACAGATCGGCGCCGTTAACGGCGCGCAGGCTGCCGACAGCCTCGATCCTGGGCTGCCAGTCTTCTAGGGTTGCCTTGGTGGTCGAAACCGTTTCCGGCGGCGCGCCGGCCGACATGTATTTCTTGATCATCATCCCGACAAAAATTTTGTAACCGAAGACGCCGCCCAGAACGAGCGTTACGGCAATGAGCATGATGGCAAGGCGCTTTTTCATAACTATTCTCCGGCGCTATTATTTTTCAGATTAAAATTCACAATCTTTACCGGCGCCGTATCGGCGCCGTCGTTCTTCTGGGCGCGCAAATCGACAGGGCTGCCGGGGTCCGGCTGCGTGCCTTCGCCGGGCGAAATTGACGGTTCGACGGCTTCCGCGCGGTTCCACCAGCCGCCGCCCAGGGCGGTGAACAGCGCCGCCGTATCCGCATAACGCTGCGCCTGAGCCTGCACCAGTGCGATTTTTGCCTGCTGCGCCGTGCGTTGCGCGTCGAGCAGGGACAGGTAACTGATGGCGCCTTCTTTATACTGCTGCCGGGACAAATTGAGGCTTTCGCGGGCGGCGCGCTCGGCCTCGGCACTCGCCTTGAGGGCTTCGGCATCGGACTGCAGGGCGCGCAGGCTGTCGGCCACATCCTGAAAAGCCGTAAGAACCGTCTTGCGATAAACGGCAGCCGCCTGATCGAAGGCGGCTTCGGAGGCGCGGCGCCGATGCAGCAATTCGCCGCCATGGAACAGCGGCTGCGTTATGCCGCCGGCAAGACTCCAGATCAGGCTGGCGGGACCGCCCAGGCCGGACAACGCCGTCGCCACGGTGCCGATATCGCCGGTAATATCGAATTGCGGCAGCATATTCGCGGTCGCAACGCCGATCTCGGCGCTGGCGGCGTGAAGCGACGCTTCGGCGGCCCGAATATCCGGGCGTTGTTCGACGAGGCGCGAAGGAACCGATACCGGCAGTTTTTTCGGCAGGGTCAGGCTGGCAAGCTCGAATTTTCCTTCCGGCGCAACGCTGGGCAATTGTCCGGCCAGCACGGATAAAAGATGCCGGGTCTGCGCCAGGTCCTTTTCAAGCGGGGGCAGGGTCGCGCGCGTTTGCGCCAGCGTGGCGGCCTGCGCAAGCACGGGGGATTTTGCGATGGCGCCGAGATCGAACTGCTTTTGCAGAAGATCCAGCGATTGCTTTTCGTCGTCGATAATGCGCCGGGTCGCGGCGATCTGCGCGCGCAGGGAGGCCTCGCGTATCGCCGTCGTTACGACATTGCCGGTGAGGCTGAGGCGGGCGGCCTCGAGTTCGAAGGCCTGAAATTCCTCGGCGGCCGTAAGGGCCTCGATATAACGGCGCGCGCCGCCGAAAACGTCGAGACCGTAAGACACGCTGACCGATGCGTTATAAACTGTGAAAGGCGGCGGCGAGCCCGTGCCGCCGGAAACGGCGCCCGGCACCCGCTGGCGCGTGACGTTAAAGCCGCTGTCAACGGACGGCAACAACAGGCCATAGCCGGCGGCGGCGTTTTCATGCGCTTCGCGCAACGCCGCTTCGGCGGCGGCGAGGTCGGGGTTCGCCTGAAGCGAACGGGCGATAAGTCTGTTCAGGGGCTCGGAATGAAAAAGCTTCCACCATTCGGCAGGAATGACGCCATCCGGAATAAATGCCTGTGCCGCGCCGCCGGGCGTGTTTACGGCAATCGTTTTTTCCGGAAGCGGTGTCGGTTCATAAGATTGAACATTGGGCGCCGGCGGGCGTTCGAAGTCTGGACCAACCGCGCAGGCGGAAAGCATGATCGTCGCGAGTATGACGAACGAAGGCGCGACGCGCCAGGACGGGATGGCTGGAAACATTGGAGGCGAACCTAACAAACCGTTTACAGTATGCAAAAAAGATTATACATTCATACGTGATTGTATGTAAATAGGCAAACGAACCAATGGCTCGACGCACCAAAGATGAAGCCGAGCAGACTCGTAACGCGATTCTGGATGCGGCGGAACAGGTATTTAACAAGCAGGGTGTCGCGCATACCTCGCTCGAGGAAGTGGCGCGGGCGGCCAACGTGACGCGCGGCGCCGTTTACTGGCATTTTAAAGACAAGATCGCGCTGTGCGAGGCCATGTTGCAGCGTGTCTTTTTGCCACAAGAAGATATTCTGGAGCGACTCGCTTCCAGTGAATCCGATTCGCCGTTAACCGATCTTGAAAAGGCCTGCTGCGATTCCTTAAGGTTAATGACCCGGGATCGGCGGCGGCGGCGCGTTGCCACTATTCTGTATCACCGTTGCGAATATGTCGAAGAAATGAACGCCATCATGAAGCGCCGCTGGCAATGCAAGGACCGCATGCTGAACCGGTCGCAGCGTCTGTTCGAACGGGCGCGCAAGCTTGGCCAGCTTTCGGCCGGCTGGACTCCGCCTGTTGCCGCGCGCAGCCTTCAGGCTTTGATGACCGGGCTTATCACCAGCGCCCTCGAGCGCGAAAAAGGTTTGAATCTCTCCAGGGAAGGCGTCCACTGTGTGGAAGCCTTTTTCCGTTCCGTCAGTGCATGAGAAAAAAACGTGTTGGCAAAACTTCATGCCGCCTTTCTTGCCCTGCTGGCGTCGCTGGGCCTCGGTGATCCCGGTCCGGTAAGTTACCAGGGCTATGGCGAGGGCGAATATGTGCTGGTTGCGCCGCAGATCGCCGGCACGCTGGAAACCTTGAATGTTGCGCGCGGGCAGACGGTGCATAAAGGGGAATTGCTCTTTACGCTCGAACATGCCGACGAAACGGCGGCGCTTTCACAGGCGAAAGCGGAAGCCGAGCGCGCCCGGTCGACTTTGGCGGATCTGACCAAGGGCAAGCGGCCCACCGAACTCGATACCCTTGTGGCCTTACGGGATCAGGCGGCGGCCTAGCTTGATCTGGCCGCGCTGAATTTTGAGAGAGATCAGAAACAATACAAAGTAAACGCCGTCAGCAAGGCCGTTCTCGATGCCGACAAGGCGGCGCTGGACCAGGCGCGGGC
>JBFWTA010000284.1:0-3042 GCA_050248075.1 Bdellovibrionales bacterium
ATTCGCCGTTATTCGCCATCGGCGCAGGTTTACCGCGCACCGCTTCATCCGAAGCCGCGCCGTAGCGCAGGCTGTCAACCGCGGGGGAAACACCGACCGGCGTGATGTCATAGATGGCGGTGACGGTCGCGCCGGCACCCACTTCGCCCGCATCAATACGGTCGTTGTTAAAGTCCTCGCGGTTTAGTTTGCGCGTTTCATAGCCGACCAGACGATATTCCTGCACCAGCGCCGGATTAAATTCGACCTGAATCTTGACGTCCTTGGCGATGGTGAAAAGCGTCGATGTCGCATCGTCGACCAACACCTTGCGCGCTTCGGACAGCGTGTCGATATAGGCCGCGTTGCCGTTGCCGTTTTGCGCCAGTGCCTGCATCATCTGGTCGTTATAATTGCCCTGACCGAAACCCAGGACCGATAAGAAAATGCCTTTGTCGCGTTTTTGCGCGACGAAGTTTTTCAGCTGTTCCGGGTCGCTGATGCCGACGTTGAAATCGCCGTCGGTCGCCAGCAGGATGCGGTTATTGCCGCTGTTGACAAAAGACTGCTCCGCCAGATCATAGGCCTGACGGATGCCTTCCGCGCCCGCCGTGCCGCCGCCTGAATACAGGTTATCCAGCGCCTGAACAATCCGCCCCTTGTCGCGCACCGGCGTGGGAGGCAAAACGGTGCCGGCAGAACCTGCATAGACCACGATGCCGACCGTATCGTCCGGCGACAGGCTGTCCAGCATCATCTTAAAAGAACTTTTCAGCAGCGGCAATTTATCCGGGCTGTTCATCGACCCCGACGTATCGATCAGGAAAACCAGATTGGATTTTTGCTTTTGAACGACGTCAAAACCTTTGATGCCGATATGCACCAATTTATGGCCCTGTTGCCACGGGCTGTTGTAAACCGCAATCGTCGGCTTGAACGGGTCTTCGCTGCGGCCGGGCAGCGCGTAATTATAGTCGAAATAATTGACCATTTCCTCGATGCGTACGGCATCGGCGGGGGGCAACTGGCCCTGATTGATCATACGGCGCACGAAGCTGTAGGACGCCGTATCAACATCGATCGAAAAGGTCGATACCGGTTCCGCCGCCACCGATTTCACGGTGTTTTCGGCGACGCCGGCAAATTTATCGCGGCCCTGATCTTGATAATAAGGCGCCGGATGATCGGGATAATACGGCGCAATCGCCGCACGTTCCATCGCAACGCCCGCTGGCGCGCCGCTTTCCGACAGCATCATCATATCGGCCGCAGGCGCAGCGGCGCGCATGGATTTTGCAACGGGCGCAGCCTGACCGATGGCGGAACTCGCCGTTGATGAACGGCTTTCAGCCTCGCCACGCACCGGAGCAGCCATATCGGGTTTTTCTTTTTTGACTTCCGGCGCGGAAGACGTGACGCCGGATACAAGTTCATCCGTCAAGGGCTTGATCATCCCCTGCGGTGCCGGACGCTGCACGTTGATCAGCGGCGCAACAGATTCCGGCACAGCCACGGAACTGATTGTTTCAGGTTCATTCTGCTTGGGCGTTTGCTGCATGACATCGATGATCATCGGCGTCTGTTTTCCACGGCCGACGCCCAGGCTATCCGCCTGCTGCTGAAAATAGGGCACGCCCAGAACGGCCACCAAAGCACAAACGGCGACCGCGCCGCCCATACCGCTATATACATACCTTTTTTGCATGAAGAACCTCCGCAATGCGTTGACAGGATATTGGTCTCCTGTAGGACGCACGGCGCGGAAAGATCCTTGGGTCTTTTTTCGCGATTCTTCGTCGAAAGCAGCAAGCGCCATGTTAATGGCTTGATTTTGCTTGTTTTTGTCCACATCCGGAGTTTTCAGCCCGGCAAGGATCTGATCCAGTTTTTGATCATCCATGGCGTTTCTCCTTGTTTTTTTCATCTAGGCCGGCGGCAAGTTTCTTGCGCGCTTCGTGCACGCGCCAGGATATTGTGCCTTCGCTGCATCCCAGGATTTTTCCGGCCTCCGCATGGCTCAGCCCCTGACAGCAGACGAGGATGACGGTTTCTTTTAAGTTTTCCGGCAGCGCGTTGATCGCTTTGATCACGTCCTTGTCCGACAACTGCTGTTCCGGCGTCGGTGCGGCGGATGGCGCGTCGAAATCTTCCGCCATGGGCGTTTCGCGGCCGCGACGCGTGTTTTGCGCGCGGAAATAATCCTTGGCCGTATTGATCACCAGCCGGTACAGCCACGTCGTAACGGCGGAATCAAAATGAAACGACCCGATATTGCGCGCCAGTTTGATCGCGGATTCCTGCGCGATATCCTCGGCATCATCACGCCTGCCGCACCATTGCCAGGCGACTTTGAACATCAGGCCATAGTGCCGTTCCGCCAGCGCGGCAAAAGCCGCGCGGTCGCCCGCAATCGAAAGCCTGACCAGTTCGTCGTCGCTCATGTCACCGCCTTGCTTGATCATATGACGACGCGTCCGGCGCTTTCCTTGGAAAAAATTAAAAAACCAGCAATCCCAGAGATTTAAAGCTGGTATGACCTTTTTTAGCAATGATCAGGTGATCATGGACCAATATATCCAGCGACTTGGCGGCCTTCACGACTTCGGCCGTCATGGCGATGTCGCTGTCCGACGGTTCCGGATCGCCGGACGGGTGGTTATGCACCAATATCATCGCCGTCGCGCCCAGTTCCAGCGCGCGCTTGACGATTTCACGCGGATAGACCGGCGCATGGTCGACAGTGCCGATATTCTGCACCTCGTCCGCGATCAGTTCATTTTTGCGGTTCAAAAACAATACGCGGAACTGTTCGCGCTGTTCATGCGCCATGGCGACGGTGCAGTAATCGATCAGTTTCTGCCACGACCCTAAAATGGGTTTGCGTTCGATATCCGCCGCCAACACGCGTTGCGCCAGAACGTGCGACAGCTTAATCAGCGCCGCGGAATTTTCGCTGAGGCCCTTGACGGCTTTTAAATCTTCCACCCCCGCGCCAAGGACGCCCGCGATGCTGCCAAATCTTTTCAGCAAATCCGTGGCCCGCGGCTTCGCGGCGCGGCGCGG
>JBFWTA010000285.1:0-3029 GCA_050248075.1 Bdellovibrionales bacterium
GTTCTTCGCCCTTGCCGAACAGCGGAATATCTTCGCCCGCCGCAGCCTGGCGCATGAAACGGTTTGGCCCATAGCCGTTATGCGGATCGTCACGTCCGTAAATTAACGTCGGCCGCACATGCACGGTCGGGCATCCGCCCTGGTCGTTAATCGCCACTTCGCGCGCGAGATGCATGATGCCGTGAAAGCTGCCGGGCGCCAGTGGCGTGGATTCCTTGATCGGGCCTTCCAGATCGCCGTAGACGGCATCGGAACTGATATTCACGAGATGGGCGAGTTGCCTGCCCTTCAGCGCGGCCTGCACATGCTTGATAAGCAGTATATTTGCGTTCAGCTGATCGAGATTCTTACATGGCGCGATGGCGGCAGCATTGACAACCACATCCCCGTCTTCAATAAGTCCCGCCAGAATGTCAACCGAAGCGGGATCGCAGAGATCGGCGTCCTTGCGGCTGACGGATTTTATCGCACTCCCTTTTGCCACCAGATAACGGCCGAGCGAGCCGCCGACGAAGCCGCCGCCGCCGAGTATGACAACACGTTTTGGGCTTACCGGCGCTTTATGCGTGAGCTGAAGCATGCATGATCTCCCATAAAAATAGTTTTTTTGCCCATGACATGGACCGACGCCGACACATCGTTTTCGCCCGATACATCGACCAGCCCGTAGGGATCGATAATCGTTCGTCCGGCCATTTGCCTGACGATTTCGCCGGCCGTGTAGTTTTTATATTGTGTCCATGGCGTCATGATCAGAAGCACATCGGCCTCGACCAAGGCTTCCTGCCGGTCTCTGGCGTATGTCATATTCGGGAAAGAAACCTGGTGCGGCTGCACGCCGGGATCGTGGGCAACTACTTCGCATGCCGGCAGGGCGGCGATGGTTTCCACGGAAGGCGAATTTTTGATCGAATTGGTGTCTTCCTTGTAAGCTAGGCCCCAGACCGCAATCTTCAATCCCCTTAAATCGGGAAAAATCTCTTTCAGCCGTTCCAGCACCCATTGCTTGCGGTGCATGGACTGATCGATCCATGCCGACACAAGACGCGTATCGGTCTTGCTGCGCTCGCCGAGCCTGATGATCGAGATCATGTCGCGCTCGAGATTGCCGCCGGAAATCCCGAGCCCCGGCTTGAGATAGGCATAAGGCCCGATGCGCCTGTCGAGATGCAGCGAGGGCCTGATATCAGCCCAGTCCGCTCCGATTTTTTCGCACATTTCCGCCAGCATGTTTGAAACGCTGACCGAGGAAATAAGATAGAGATTTATTGCTATTTTCGAAAGCTCGGCGCTTTCGTAACTCATGACGCCAATAGGGCATTCCGACAATTCCAGCCAGGCGCGGAATAAGCTATCAATTCCCGCGGCCGGATCCCGGCATCCAATAATATAACGCTCAGGCTTCATCGCGCGCTCCATGGCACGCCCGAACACAAGGGTTTCAACCTGATAATAAGCAATTTGCGGAATTTTTCTACTCAGGTCGCGGGTAAAGCCCGGCATTACCTGGCATAAGATGACCAGACGAGCATCAGCTTTAAGATGGGGCGCTACCTGCTCAATCATTTGCCCTACGCCTGACAGGTCGCTATTGCCTTGTCCATCGGTCGCAACGTCCAGCGCAACATAAACAATGTCGCAAGTCCGGATATCATCTGGCGCTGCGCTGAAACGCTGGCGGGCGCCGTTTCGGCTAATCGTTTCATAGAGATCCGGCTCATCGACCGTCTTTTTGCCATGGGCCAGCTTTTTGACGAGATCGCCGTCAGTGTCATAGCACATGACATTCGCGCCGAACGCGGCGAAGGCCGTGGAATAGATCAGGCCAAGATGGCTCATGCCGCATACGGCGACGTTAAAACTCGTCATTTTCCAACCTTCGCCAATCGGTACATCCACAGCGCGAATTCATCATACGGCACCATGTTCAAATCCGACAGGGCCATGTCGATGTCAAAATAGCCAAGCTTCTGGCCTTCGCCAAGAACGAAGCGGTCCGCCTTCCGGCCGGCGGCATCGACCAAATAGAATTTACGGTACAGTGTGCCGTAACCCCAAGGGGCGAAATCGAATGTGAATTCGGTAAAATAGCGAATAGACACTGCCGGAAAATTCACGCCCAGTTCCTCACGCAACTCGCGCAGGAGAGCGGCTTCCGGCGTTTCGCCGCTTTCGACCGCGCCGCCGAAGCTGCCCCAGCGGTTGGGGAAAAAAATATTCGGCTTATCGTCGCGCAGCTGCAGGAGAATTTGCCGACCGTCTTTTACGATAAGCGCGGCGACCGCATCGCTTGGACTTAATTGTGTGGGCGCCATCCGGGTTACTTGTCTTTATCGAATTGCGACAGCGTTTCTTGAATCCAGCGGTCATGGTCAAGCCGGGTCTTCGCGCCGCTGCGGCACAAATCCACAAAACACTTATATTCCTCCGCCCAGGTCGGATCGGGCTGCTCCAGAACAACCGATTCCTCGCGCGGCTTTCCGCTCGGCAGGAGGCGGTGACGAAGACTGAATTTCGTTGGCCCCCACTTGCATAGGGACGAGATATGCGCACTGCCCTTTTCCGCGAGAATATCGCAAGTGAAATGATTCTTCCACATCAGCATCGTCATTTCGAGCTCGACGTGAAATTTGTCGCCGGCATGCGTGAGAATAGCGTGATCGGGCGAAAGATTTTCGAAATTATTGCTATAGTTTAGCCTGAAATCGAACGTCGTGCCGGGAAACCAGAAACGGCAGGTATCGACGAGATGCGAGCCCAGATCCTTGATGATGCCAAGCCCCTTGTCGCGCCATGGCGATTCCCGCACCAGGCGGGCGGTGCCGTTGCCGTAAAACATGCGGCAGGAATAAATTCTGCCCAGCACGCCGGAGGCCAGAACTTCTTTCATTCTTTTAAAATGCGGCTCGAAGCGATGATTATACGCCGTATAGCAGACCACGCCGCAGCTTCGGGCAAGCGATTCCAGCTTCTCCAGCTGCCCCGGCTCACCCCATAACGGTTTTTCGACCAGCGCGTGTTTTTTGTGG
>JBFWTA010000286.1:0-3026 GCA_050248075.1 Bdellovibrionales bacterium
TGCTCGTGGTTCAGAACCAGCCGTACGGCACGCTGGCGAACTTCCGGGGAGAACTTGTTCGTCGTCTTGCTCATGATGGCTCCACCTTCTCAGGAGTTGGAGCCTCCGGCAAACCCGGCGCGGTTCACCCGATCAGAAATGGGTCGCGGACATCTCCTACTGGTGTTGATTGAGTCCAGAGCCTAACCTTCGTCCGAATGTGCGGATGACAACGTCGCGCCGGTGCTACGGCTTTCTTTGGATATGCGGTGCAGACGGCCGATGGCCCACAAAATATCCGATGGCCCATGGCGAAGTAGCATCACAGAAAAGCGACACCACAACAAGATAGCCATCAGACTAAGCGCCCAAGACGGATATGCGCCCGTAAAATGCTTGTGAAAAAAATAGGTCGCACTGCGAGTCTTGTGCCAGTTAACGAAACATTTTGCAGCGTCGCTTGTACTCAAGAAATGCCTGACCGGGGCGTTTCCGCAGTACCGTACCCGTCCCCCTTTCTGAAGAATCCGTATACAAAGATCGGAGTCTTCTACATGCATAAACATATGGTCATCGAATCCTCCTAAAATTCTGAAAACGCTGCGCCGCATCACCATGAAGGCTCCAGATATCGTAGGAACATCAAACGGCGTCGTTATTACCTCCTCTTCATGCTGATGAAACCGGCGGAAATACGGGTGCCTAGGAAATAATTTATCGAGTCTGGTCAGTTCTACGAAAGAACGCCAAGGCGTAAGGAGTTCGCGTCGTCCGCCGCGTTGTTCGCTACCATCGGGGTTAAGGAGACGAGCTCCACATATCCATATCGCCGGGTCGCTCTGGAGTTCGCGCAAGATTGTGTCTAGGCTTCCCGGTAACAAAATCAAATCTGGATTAATAAATGCTAGATATTCATTCTGCGTATGCCAAGCGCCGTAATTGCAACCCGCAGAAAAGCCAATATTGTTCTGGGGCGTAAGAACTTTTATTCGAGCGTCTTGCAGCGTAAGCTCAGAAAGCCAGTGCGAAGTCTTGTAAGCGTTCCCATTATTAACAAGGATCACTTCGCTGATAAGAGGTTCAGCGAGAAGCGCGGCTAAACAATCTCTTAACGTGGGGCCGGTCCAGTATGATACGACAATCGCGCTTACCGACACGTCAAGTGATTCCGTTGGTCATTAGAGCGGTAAAGGTGACTACTCAATTCTAGATGGCTTGTACCCTACCGCATCTTCGATGCTTTTCGGGAGGGCCAGCAGCACGGCCGCGCCATTGTCCAGGGCCCGACGGATCAGGCTCCGCCCCTGCTCCCGCAGCCCCGGATCGTTCGCCTGCATCATCAGCGCACCGCGATAATACAGCGCGACCGGATCCTCGGGATCGCGTTGCAGGATTGCCGCCGTGACGCCGTCGATCTCGGCATAGAACCGGTTCACGAGGCACCAGGCGAGATAGGGGTGCAGCGTATCGGTCCGCTCGGGCGCAAGAACCAGCATGCGCCGCGCCCAGGCACTCCACTCGCGCATGTCCACGATACGCTCGTTGCGCAGCCAGGCCAGCGACTCCATGAAGGCGATGTTGCTGTAATAGGTAAGGGCCGTAAGGGCGAATCGGGCGACACCGGTGTCCGGCATGCGAGCCGCGAGGTCGCTGTGGACCTGATCGAGCACCGCCCGGGCATGGGCGCGTGTCGCCGGATTGTCCGCCTTTGCCAGCCTTTCGGCCTCGCGCTCCTGCACGCTGCGGAGTGCCGCCGAGGCGATGAAATCGCTGCCTCTGAAATCGTCCGGAAAGCTCTCGTAATGCGAACGCGGCGTCGGGTCGTTATAGGCCTGCATGACGCGCGAGACGGCCGTGCCGAATCGGTACTGTGCGACGGCGAAGCCCAACTGCGCCGCCAGGACCGCGGCCAGCGCCGGCAATGCGACAGCCATCCGGGGCGCAACCCGCGGCATCGCCTTGTCGGGTGCGGCCAGCGCGCCGAGGGCCAGCGCCAGGAACGGCAGGGAGGCCGGCATCTGAATCCACATCCCGTCCATCGCCAGCACCATGCAGGCCAGAAGCGTCGCCTCCAGCCGGCGGCGTGCGTCGCAGGCGAGCGGAATCGCCAGATGCAGTCCCAAAAACAGCAGCAGGCCCGGAATGCCGACGGAATACAGCGTCTCGCTCAGCCAGTTATGGCTGTGGATATAGTCGCGAAGCAGGAAGTCCCAGTAACTGCCGCTGGTCGGATCGGCCCAGGGGTCCTTGCCCTGCGAGGTCGCGAACCGGAACATCGCCTCCTTGACATGCCCCCAGCCCGACCCAAGCAGCAGCGTTGCCGCATCCGTCGCCTGCGCCTCATGCATCAGTTCCAGCAGAAGATGGCGCGAACGCAGCGAGGCGACCTGCTGGATCGGCTCGAACCAGCGCAGCAGGGCATAGGGCAGCAGGCCGGCCGCCAGCACCGCGGCCAGCGACCAGCCCGCGGATGGCCATCCTTCCAGCAGGGGCCAACGCCGCCGCGCCAGCCGGATCGCAAGATAGGAGCCCCCTGCCAGCGCCAGAAGCAGCATCGCCGCTCGGTTGTCGGCGATGGCCAGAACGCCCGCGATCGCCGCCAGAAGCACGGCCAGCACGACCGGCCGCCACCGATCCGCCGGCACGCGCAGCAGCAGGAACGGAAGGGCCAGGGGAATATAGCCATAGAAGCTGCTGACATAGATCAGCGCCCAGTCGTCGCGCAGCCAGGCGGCGACCTTGATCGCGGCCACCGCCGCTGCGATGGCGCCCGCCAGCAGGGCGAGCGCCCGCCAGACCGCCGGCCGCGGCGCGACCAGCAGCGCACAGGCCGCCAGCACGGTAAGGTCGAAATACCAGAGCGCGCCCTGGCCGGTCTCGTAATACCCGCCGATGCTGAGCAGCGGGAACTTGGCATGCAGCGCCGCGACGCAGCTCCACAGTGCGAGCGCCGCCGGCATCAGCACGAAGGGGTGGCGCAGCGCCTGCACCAGCGCCGGATGCTGCCGGTTCGCCAGCAGGGCGGCAACGCCAGCGGCGGAGGCCAG
>JBFWTA010000287.1:0-2977 GCA_050248075.1 Bdellovibrionales bacterium
CACACTTCATGGTCGTTGGAGTGCGCCTGAAAAGATATGCGGCATTTGAAAAAAGGGCACGAATATACGCCATGGAAAATCTCCGGAATATGGAGCGATGATATGTATTTTTACCTTTAAATCAACGCTTTAATTAGTTTCTCTTTATATATTAATGGCCTAATCGCTATCTAAAACAACCCCTCCGGCATCGCCAGAACCGTGCCTGAGCCTTCCACGATAGTGGCGGCGATGGAGACGCATTGGGGGAGGATGTGCTCGGCATAAAATCGGGCGGTGATGATTTTGCCGGCGAGGTGATCGCGGTTACCTGCGCCGGCCGCCAGGTCATGCCCGGCCAGGATTGCGGATTTGATGAGATAAAAGCCGCCGACCGTATTGCCCATCAAACGCAAGAAGGGCGCGGCGGAGGCGGCCGATGACGGTGCGTCTTTACAGGCGCGGTTGATTATCCAGGCGCCGCCAACATGCAGGCTTTCCAGCGCATGGGTCAGATTCTTGAGCATTTGTTCATTGTCATCGCCGGGCTGCATGCCGATTTCGGGAAGCAGGGCGTCCATTTCCGCAAGCAGGGCACGGAAGGCCTCGCCGCCGTCGCGCGCAAGCTTGCGGAATACCAGATCATTAGCCTGAATGCCGTTAGTGCCTTCGTAGATCGCCAGCACGCGCGCGTCGCGCATGTGCTGGGCCACGCCCGTTTCCTCGATATAGCCCATGCCGCCGAAGACCTGAATGGCGGTGGAGGTGATTTCATTCGAGAGATCGGTCAGCCACGCTTTCACCACGGGCGTTAGAAGATCAACGCGCGCCTGCGCCTTTTCGTCCTTGCCGCGCTTCGCGGCGTCGGCGGCAAAGGCGCAGTTGTAAGCCAATGCGCGCGCCGCCTCGGTCTGCGCCTTCATCATCAGCAGCATGCGCCGCACATCCGGATGATGGATAATCGTTACCGGCAGTTCTTTGGGTTTGGCAAGGTCACGGCTCTGCACGCGGGTTTTGGCGTAATCGCGTGCCTGCTGATAAGCGCGTTCCATCAGGCCTAACCCCTGAACGCCGACGCCGATGCGGGCATTGTTCATCATCGTAAACATCGCGGCCATGCCGCCATGTTCCGTGCCAATAAGATAAGCCAGCGCGCCACCGTTGTCGCCGAAAGCCATGACGCAAGTGGGGCTGGCATGCTGGCCGAGCTTGTGCTCAATCGAAACCACGCGGACATCGTTCGGCTTGCCAAGCGTTCCATCGTCCTTGACCAGAATTTTCGGCACAAGGAACAGCGACAAGCCACGCGTACCCTCCGGTGCATCGGGCAGGCGCGCGAGCACGAGATGCAGGATGTTATCCGCCAGATCGTGATCGCCATAGCTGATAAAGATTTTCTGTCCGGTAATGCGGTAATCTGCGCTGTCTTTCACGGCCTTGCACCGCACCGCACCGACATCGGAACCGGCCTGCGGCTCGGTAAGATTCATCGTGCCGGTCCATTCGCCGCTCACGAGTTTCGGCAAAAATTTTGCTTTCACGTCCTCGCTGCCATGCGCTTCCACCGCTTCAATGGCGCCCTGATTAAGAAGGGTGCAAAGCGCAAGGCCGAGATTGGCGGACTGCAGCATTTCCTGAACCGCCATGCCGATTACCCATGGCAGGCCTTGCCCGCCCAGATCGGCCGAAACCGGCAGGCCATTCCAGCCCCCCGCGACAAAGGCCTGATAGGCATCGCGGAAGCCTGAGGGCATCGTAACCTTGCCGTCATGAAATTTTGCGCCTTCGCGGTCGCCTTTATCGTTCAAAGGCGCAAAAACCTCCGCAGCAATCTTGGCGGTTTCGTCGAGCACGGCATCAACCACATCCTCGCTAACGGCGTCGTAGCCGGGCAGGGCGGCAAGCGCCTCTAACCCGATCAGACGCGTGAGAATAAAGCGGATATCCGCCAAAGGTGGGGTGTATGGAACAGGCATAAGATTCGTCGAAAACATTAGTCCCGCAAGCGCTTGGGCGCAAATGGCGAATGTTACACATGAAGCTGCTTCGCCTGACCCAAGGCAATTAAAGCGCCAGCTGGATTTGCGTATAGAGAACACCCACAACGCCTTGCCCGAGCCCGATGATGGCAACGACCACCACGGCGGCGATCAGCCCGGCAATCAAACTATATTCAATTGCCGTCGAACCGGATTCAGCGCGCAGAAGCGCGCGCATGATTGATAACATGCTCATGAAACGCTCCTGTGCCGGGGTGAGTCGAGTATAGCGGATTATGGTGAAGAAGGGATTGAGTCGGTGGGGTATTGCCTAAAATGAGTTGCAAAGAATACAACTGTTAAAAAAAGTCAGAAAACATTGGTAAAAACAAGCTATCCCTAATTGGTAGGCCAAAATTTGGTAAAATTATATGAAAACAAATTCCCTGTTGAAGGCATTTTAACTGCGTCATAGCGTCATATGGCTAACACATAAGGTGCAGCTAGTTGCAAAAATTGGGTGATGATTTTTTTGCACCTACATTCAGTGTATGTATGGAGGAGCTTATGAGTGCACATGGTGGCAGTGTTAACAACAGCGGAGTTGTTGTGAATAATGCTGAAGGTCATCGAGGAGGAGTTGTGAGAAGAGGAGATGTGAATAGAAAGCCTGGTGAGTTAATGCCATCAAACGCGGGAGCACAAGTGCCGGTGCGTACCAATGTAGATACAGTCGGCGATAGACAGTGGAACGCAGCGTTATTTAATTTGGTGCCTGGCGGTTAAAAGAAAACTTATCACTACATATTCATCCGACTTATTGAGCCACACCATATAATCATTTGGTGTGGCGAAGAAGTTGTTAATGGAGAAAAATATGGATGAACTATCTTCTGCTAAGATGGATAAATTGAGTTGCCCTTACGCCCGCCCGTCAACACCCGGGTATCGCCGTGTTGATGTTCTCTCAGGCAGGGTAGCTAATCAGGACCCCGATTACATTTCGCCAAGGTGTGAAA
>JBFWTA010000288.1:0-2959 GCA_050248075.1 Bdellovibrionales bacterium
GCCGATGCAGGTCATAGCACAACAGTAAAAGTTTCTCCCGGCGCCGATGTAGAAAAGACGACCCGGCTCTTTGAGTTACTCGATGAAGTGGGGCGTACTGCGCGTGCATCGGAAAGAGCAATAAAACTGCTTGAAATTGTTCCTCTCATTGAAAATCCATCTGTGGATGTTCGGGGCGCAACACAGTTGCGTTTGGATTCCGATCAACGTTCACAAGGTCGTGTTATTACAGGCCCGGCTTCAGTTGCTGATGTTGTCAACGGTCTTCAGAGTATCGCGGCTCAGAGCGATGTGCCGGAAAGAATAATTAAGCGTGCTCTTGATCAACGTCTTACGGCTGATGCTGCCCTGGCTTCAGTAACAGGGAAACCGAATGGAGAAGGTCATTATGCTTCATCTCCATCTATTCCTGTTGCTGCACCTGCGCGCGGTCCTTCTGGCAGGCAGCCTACGGTAAACTAGTCAAAACATCCTTCCGCCATTTGGCACCGTGGTGCTTGGCTGTACCAGCACCACGTTGCCCTCGGCATCCGGAAAACCCAGCGTCAGGACTTCCGACATGAACGGGCCGATCTGCTTCGGGGCGAAGTTTACCACCGCCGCGATCTGCCTCCCGGGTAATTCTTCCATCGTATAGTGTTTCGTAATCTGCGCCGAGCTGCGTTTTATCCCGATCTCCGGCCCGAAATCTATGGTGAGTTTATAGGCGGGCTTGCGCGCCTCCGGGAACGGTTCGGCCTTGACGATGGTGCCGACGCGGATGTCGATTTTTTCAAAATCGGCGTAGCTGATCATAGTTATTCTGCCCCTATGGGAGAAACCCGAAGAGGCCAACGGCCGATAATTTTGCCGGAAAGCTTAGGCTGCCGCCCGCGCGTTGCGGACGATCTCGCGAAGTTCGTCGAGGCTCTGGTTCATCCGGTTGCCGACGGTTTCGATCGCCTGGCAATTGGTGCGGGTGACGGTTTCGGCCAGTTCGCGGGCGTTGGCGACGCATTTCTCGACCGCCGATTTCGACATTTCGGCATGGCGCATGACTTTTTCTTCCGGCGTGTCGGCGGTCATGACGGCGTTCACGAGGCTCGTGGCTTCCTCGAAGCCCTGGCGGGCCCATTCGGCCTGACGACGGGCCAGCGTTTGCATGGCTTCAAAGGCCGACTGATTGATCGCCGTCCATGTTTCGATATTCTTGCGATGGCAGGCCATCAATGCGTCCATATTCGGCATCTTGAATTCGCCCATCATTTTCGACATATCCATGTATTTCGAAAAATCGGTTTCGAAAAAAGAATTCGCAGCTGGTTTCGACATATCTAATCCTCATTCGTTTGTCGTTAAAACCGAGGCTCACGCGGCAGACAGCCGGGGAGGGAGTGAATTAAGGTTAACGTATGCTCCGTTCCATTTCAATTGTCACGAAGTTTTTGCGTTGCACAAACCGGTATGGGCGATTCTAGCCTGTGCCTCGATTAAACGCTGTGAAAACGACATTTCCGATCATATCGGCAAGACGCAGCGCCTGATCCAGCGCGGCCATGGTAGGGGCCATGTCGGCGGAATTGTCTTTCTGCCATATGCAAAGCGCCCGCGCATAAACCGCCAGCAGCCCCGCCGCCGCAACGGAATCCAGACCGCCCTTCGGCGAACAATCGGCCAATACCAGCATTTTTCGCATCGAATTATGTTGGGCGGGCAGCAGCCGCCGGGCCATGGCCGGATTGCGCCGGGCTTCTTTCATAATCGCGATAATTCCGGCCCGGTGTGCCTGCAAGGCATCGAACCTGGCCATCATCACTTCAAACAGCCGGTCATGCGCCGTCGCGGCTCTGTCGGGCTTGCCGATGCCGGATATGACCTGCCGGTCGATCCTCTTTACGATTGCCGGTAATATAAGATCCGTACTGCAAAAAAGCTGCCGCGCTTTGGCCGGCGGTGTTTTGGCTTCCCCGGCAATTTTTTCGACCGTGAGCGCGCCCCAGCCATGGCGTCCGGCCAGTTTAAGGGCGGCATCGCAAAGCCTGGTTTCGATATCCGGTGCAGGGCGGGAGCGCGGCATGGCGGCAGCTTACATCAAAATCGTATTAAAAAACATGAGGGTTTACAGTAAGTTAATATTCTCGTCCTAAGGGTGGGGACTTGCTTCGATAACGTTAAGGAATATCGCTTAAAATTACGCCTCTCAATATTGGAAATCACAGGAGTGCGCATGCCGCCTGCAACGACAAAAGCCCGGTTCCTCCCGCGCCGTTCCGAGGTTGGTTTCACGCTCACGGAAATGGCGATCGTTCTCGGCATCGTCGGCCTCATCATCGGTGCCATCTGGGCGGCGGCAAGCGGGGTGTTTTCAAGCAACAAGGTGCGCGCCGCGCAGACGCAGATGGCGTTTATTCTGGAGGCGTTTCGTGGGTTGTATTCCACCAAAGGGGTGGACGCAAACGACGATATTACCTGCAGTGTAGGAACCACCAACGGCTTTTTCCCGCAGGATATGATCGTGGGCACCTGCACCCAGGACACCGTTGCCACTTATCCCAGAAACCCGTGGAGTGGGGCGGTGCAAGTTCTGGCAGTTCAGGCAACGCAGGGAATATCGATTTTTTATGGCGGATTGCCGCGCAGCGCATGCATTCAGCTCGCTACACAGGCTCCCAACACTTCAGATGTACAAAGTATCTCGCTGAATGGCGGTGCAGCTATTACGACATTTCCCATCGCCGTTGCGACCGCCAATACCCAGTGCGCCAACGCCGGCAACACGAACAGCATACAGATAACCTTTAATGGTCGTTAAAGAGGAACAAGCCATGGGCAAACGCGCCAGTTATTTTCGTTTTCGGCAACGGGGGTTTACGCTCACGGAAGTTGCGATTGTAATGCTGGTTGTTTCGGTCATCATCGCCAGCATCTGGACGGCTGCGTCGCTTGTGCGGGAAAAGTCGCATGTATCCACCGCCATGAA
>JBFWTA010000289.1:0-2953 GCA_050248075.1 Bdellovibrionales bacterium
CAGGAGGCCTTCGAGGCCCTTCTGCATCCCGATGATGTCGAGGAAGTGTGGGAGGCCAAGCGGCGCTATGCGCAGCATGAAGTTCCCTATTACTCAAGCCTTTTTCGAATGCGTCACAAGGATGGCAGCTGGCGGTGGATTCTTTCGCGCGGCATCGGCATATGGGACAAGGAAGGCAGAATGCGCCGCTTGGTCGGTGCCCGGACGGATATAACAGCTCAGAAAAAGCGTGAGGAAGATCTCAAACAGCTGAATGCCGATCTTGAGGGATTTACATATATCGCTTCCCATGATTTGCGCGCACCACTGGTTAATCTAAAGGGATTTGCGCTCGAATTGCAGCATGCGATGGGACAAATCCGGCCTCTGCTCGAGCGGGCGTGTTCGAATATTTCACCTGCAGATCGAAAAATTTTTGCCCAGGTTTTTGAGAAAGATATGCCCGAGGCTATCGGTTTTGTGCAGTCCTCGGTTGATCGCATGGACAAGCTGACAGGCGCAATTCTCGATCTATCGCGGATTGGCCGCCGTGAATACCATATGCAGATAATCGATACAGGCGCTCTCGTCAGGCGTTGTCTTGATGTGCTGACCTATGAAATCTCATCACGGCAGATTGAGATTGTATGTAGCACGTTGCCCGCGGTAGTCAGCGATCCAATGGCGCTGGAACAGGTTTTCGGAAATATCCTTGAGAATGCCGTTAAATATCTTCAGCCCGGCCGTCCGGGACATATAGACGTCAGTGCCCTCGTAACGCCTACGGAAACAATTTTCGCCGTCAAGGATAACGGGCGCGGCATCAGCGAAGGGGACGAGAAAAAAGTATTCGATATTTTTCGACGTGCCGGCAATGTGGGCGACATTCGTGGTGCCGGCATGGGAATGGCCTATGTAAGGGCTGCCTTGCGCAGACTGGGCGGCCGTATCTGGTTTCAATCAACGCCGGGGAAAGGTACAGTCTTTTATGTAAGCCTGCCGGCAGTGCAGGCACAAAACTGGCGCGAGGCCGCATGAAATCAACGCCTGAAAATTTGCGTCGTATTCTGTATATCGAAGACGATCAAGGCCTCGCCCGACTCCTGCAAAAACGCCTTGAACGCCAGCGTTTCGAAGTTGATCTTGCTTTTGACGGCGAAGCCGGCCTCTTGCGCATCCAAAGCAAGGCCTATGATCTTGTTCTGCTCGATTATCATTTGCCGGATATTAACGGGATTGAAATACTCAAGCGCCTCGCACCAGCCGACCGTTATCCTCCTGTTATTATGCTCACCACGAGCGGCGACGAGCGCGTGGCGCTCCAGGCTCTTGAGGCGGGGGCTGCCGATTATGCCGTAAAAGATACCGGGCAATTCTACTTCGATCTTCTGCCGGCAATTATGCAGGCCGCCTATCTCAAAGACCAGCTAATGCGCGAGAATGAACGCCAACGGCAGGAGCTGGCGCAGGCAAAGGAAAAAGCGGAAGCTGCGAATGCGGCCAAGAGCAATTTTATTGCGGTTATGAGTCATGAGATACGCACCCCTATGAACGCCGTGATAGGCCTTGCCCGCCTCTTGCTGGAAACGAAGCTCGATGCCAAGCAGGCCGAAATGGCCGGTACTTTGCGCGCTAATGCAGATATACTTCTCAAGCTGGTTAATGATCTTCTGGATCTTAGCCGTATCGAAGCGGGCCAAATCGAGCTCGAGATAGATAACTTCAAGCTCGCCGATATTTTTACCGATATCGAATCCATGTTTGCCGGTCAGGCAAAAGCAAAAAAACTTATATTTTCGCTAGTCGATCATACCCGTGGACAATCCTTTAGGGGAGATCGTGTCCGGCTGCAGCAAATTCTTGTCAATCTCGTGAGCAATGCCTTGAAATTTACGTCTCAAGGCAGCGTTACAGTGACTGCTGAAGCAAGTGCAGGAAGCGGCAAGCTTGCCGATTTGCAGATAACTGTGGCGGATACCGGTATGGGTATTGCTCCGGAAAAACTGGCTGCCATTTTTGATCGCTTCGTGCAGGCTGACAGCACTGTGGAGCGGCATTTTGGCGGCTCCGGTCTCGGATTGGCCATATGCAAATCGCTGGCCCAGTTCATGGGCGGTGATGTCGCGGTCAAAAGCGTGCCGCAAAATGGCTCTACATTTGTCCTCGCCTTGTCCCTTCCGGTCGTGTCGGACGAAAGCGTTCCGGCAACAGACCGGCTGTCGATTGAGACATCCGGTTCTTCCCGCGGAACCGTGCTTATTGTCGAGGACTACCCTGCGAATGTCATGGTGGCCAGCATGATGCTCGAGCACCTCGGCTTTTCCGCCGATACGGCTACATGCGGTCTTGAAGCTCTACAAAAGGTTGAAATTCGCGAAAGCCCGTATACCGCCATTCTTATGGATGTACAGATGCCGGATATGGATGGTTTCGAAACAACCAAACGTATCCGGGAAATCGAGAAATCCAAAGGATTTAATCATTATATTATCGGCGTCACGGCACATGCACTGGCTGGAGACAGAGAGCGGTGTCTGGAGTCCGGCATGAATCAATATATGAGCAAGCCGGTTCATCCCGACATACTGGCGCAGAAACTGTCGTTATTGGCGGCGGCGTAGGCTCAAAAAAAGCGCCGCCAAAGGGCGGCGCTTTTATATGATTGCCCTCTGTTTGGAAAACAGGGGCGGTAACCGGAATGGATGTTATGCCGCGCGTTCCATTTCACGAATGCGATTCTCTGCATCCTCTTTTGCAAGGCCGTATTTTTCCTGAAGTTTGCCAAAAAATTGCTCTCTCTGGCCGTCAAAAAGCGCTAATTCATCATCTGTGAGGCGACCCCAGGTTTCCTTCAGCTTGCCCTTCATTTGTTGAAATTTTCCTTTGGCTTGATCCTGATTCATGGGAACCTCCTGATTAATCTGGTTGGTGGGAGGCCGTCAACCCACGGCCTCTCCAGAATTATGACAGCGCG
>JBFWTA010000290.1:0-2942 GCA_050248075.1 Bdellovibrionales bacterium
GCGTGGTTTCTACCGCGAATCTCCGCAAGGCGTCGATGTGCTGGAGGATCGATTATTCCGATCCTCTTTCTTTCTGCCCGCGAACGCGCCTATCGGTAAATATAAAGCGCGCATTTACCTGTTCCGTGAAGGACAAACCGTTGCCAGCCAGACTGTGCCTTTTTCCGTCGAAGAAACAGGCCTGAGCGCTACCGTGTTCGAGGCCGCGAAATTTCATCCCCTTATCTATGCCGGGGCCGCGCTGGTCATGGCCATAGCCATGGGCAGTGGCGGCGCATGGCTGGTCCAGAGGATGAGCACATGAAAAAATCGCCGCCGCGCACCTTTCTTGTTGTCTCCGACGATCGGCCGGAAATGCCCGTGGCGCTGCGCTATGCCGCATCCCGCGCGCGCAGCGTGAAGGGCTGTATCGCTCTTTTGTATGTCATCGATCAGACAGAAATTTATCCCTGGCAGGCGGTCGACAAAACATTCACGGCCGATGCCGTCGCCAGCGCGAAAGCCGCTTTGCGCAAGCATGAAACCTTTATCGAGAAAATGACCGGCAGGAAACCGACACTGTATGTTCGCCGCGGCGAAAGGCGCTTGGAGCTCTTGAGTCTAATGGAAGAGCAGCCGGATATTTCCGTTCTGGTGCTGGCCGCCCATCAGGGCCCCGAGGGACCCGGCCCGCTGGTAACTTATTTCACCAGCGCCAAAGGCATAAGGAAGCTGAGAATTCCGCTGGTCGTCGTACCTGAAAATTACGTGATCGATGAGGATAAGCTGTTGGTTTAAAAGCCATTAGCTGTTAGATGTTAGCTGTCAGCCATGCGGTATTATACAGCAGGCCGGTATTTCAGCTTATCAGACCCCATTTATTTGCTAATACTTAATGGCTAACACCTAACCGCTAGTGGCATCCATGTTCATCCAGACCGAAGAAACCCCGAACCCCGCCACCATGAAATTCCTGCCGGGCCGGGAGATTCTGACGCACGGAACGCTGGAAGTCGCCAGCCCGGCTGACGCCGCTCATTCACCATTGGCCGAAGCCTTGTTCGCGATCGAGGGCGTAAAAGGCGTTTTTCTTGGGCAGGATTTTATTACCGTTACCAAGGCGACGGACAAGAATTGGCCCGCGCTCAAGCCCGCCGTTCTCGCGGCCATTATGGACCATTTTACCAATAACCGTCCGGCGGTTCTCGATACGCATTCCACCGCGGCGCCTGCGCCCGATGCCGACGAAAGCGAAATCGTCAAACAGATCCGCGGAATTCTTGACGCAAAAGTACGCCCCGCGGTAGCGCAGGACGGCGGCGACATCACATTTCAAAGCTTCGAGGACGGCATCGTCTTTTTAAACCTCAAAGGTTCTTGCGCCGGCTGCCCCAGCTCCACCGCCACCCTGAAAGCTGGCATCGAAAACATGCTGAAGCACTATATTCCCGAAGTAAAAGAAGTAAGGCAGATGCGATAAAAATTACTTCCTCATGCTCATTCTCAGCATAGACAGCGCCGCCGCAGCCTGCGGCGCATGCCTTTGGCGCGATGGCGAAATTTTGGCCATAAAATCCGAAGCCATGGACCGCGGGCAGGACCGCCGCCTTATCCCGCTCATCAATGAAATCATGGCAAAGGCCGAAACAGATTTCGAGGAACTCGACCGTGTTGCCGTGACACGCGGTCCCGGCAGCTTCACGGGGCTGCGCATCGGGCTTGCCGCCGCGCGCGGCATCGGCCTTGCCGCAGGAAAATCTGTCATCGGCATCGACCGTTTCGCCATTTACCGCGAGCAACAGGCGGCTGCCGGCGAAAGTCTTTTTATCGTTATCGAATCGAAAAGGCAGGAATTGTTTTGCCGGTTTTATCCCTCCGGCGCCGCGCCGGGCGAGCCGCATATGCTCACGCGCGGTCAAATCGCGGAATTTCTTGCGCAGTGGCCCGATACGATAACGACAGGAGACGCCCATTATGGCGTGCCGCCCGCGGAATGCGAAGCCATCACCTGTGCGCGGCTTGCCGCCCGTGCGGCACTGGACGAGGCTGATTTTCTGCCGCGCCCGCTTTATATCCGTGAACCAGACGTGACCTTTCCGCATAAAACTGGAAGCGGCCGTGATATACAAAGATAGCCGAATGTCTTTCATGCCGATGCCAAATGCTTGCCAGTCCACTTATAGCGTTCGTGAAAAAGTTGGCTTGCGGATATAATCAAAACATGATTGGCAGGCTTTCCATTCAACCGGCCACGTACGGCCATGCATCGGTCCTTGCGGCGCTTCATGCGGAATGCTTCGGCAAGGAATGCTGGAACCTCGCGCAAATCGAAGGCAGCCTCGGCCTGCCGACCACCCATGGCTGGATCGCCCATAACGGCGAAACGCCGATTGCCTTCATACTATTTCAGGTTTTGCCCGGGCAGGCGGAGATCTTGACTTTTGGCGTCCATCCATCAGTTCAGCGGCAGAATATCGGCAGCGCCCTTTTGCGCCACGCCATGAATGTTCTGCGCAAGGACGGCAACACAAGAATTTTTCTGGAAGTCGCGGCCGACAATTATGCCGCAAGAAAGCTATATGAAACCGTCGGCTTCACCGTCACCGGCACCCGCACGAATTACTACAAGCGCGGGGCGGTGACGGTGGATGCGGTGGTGTATGCATGCACCGGAAAAACTAACTAAGCACCAAGTTTTTGGGACTGCAGCGCTTTGGGAACTCGACTACATTTTCACCCCTTGGCGAAATGTAATCGGGGTCCTGATTAGCTACCCTGCCTGAGAGAACATCAACACGGCGATACCCGGGTGTTGACGGGCGGGCGTAAGGGCAACGCAATTTATCCATCTTAGCAGAAGATAGTTCATCCATATTTTTCTCCATTAACAACTTCTTCGCCACACCAAATGATTATATGGTGTGGCTCAATAAGTCGGATGAATATGTAGTGATAAGTTTTCT
>JBFWTA010000291.1:0-2890 GCA_050248075.1 Bdellovibrionales bacterium
CCAGCTTCCACGGCGCGTTGACGATGAAAAGCCCGCAGCCGATGAGGCGGTCATGGCGAATTTCTTCCCGATAAACAAACTCGGCGCACAGCTTGCCGGGAATGCCGCTTGTGCCGAGCGCTTCGTGGAACCGCCACACCGCCGGCCGTTCCTTGACCGGATACCACGCCATATATATGCCCTGCGGCCAGCGCCCATGCGCGCCGACCAGGGCCTGCGCCAGCCGCGCGAATTCCTGCGGGTCCTCGAAAGGCGGATCGATAAGCGCCAGCCCGCGCTTCTCCGGCGGGGGCAGGAAGGCGTTCAACGCCTCGTACCCGTCGCGATGATGCATCTGCGCCTGTTTGTCGTGACGAAAATAACGGCGCAGTGCGGCGGCGTCCTCTTCATGCAATTCGCAGGCAACCAGCCGGTCCTGCGGCCGCATCAGGTGCCGCGCGATCGCCGGCGAGCCGGGATAAAAACGTAAATTTCCCGTCCCCGCCGGATTCAATTCGTCCAGCACGCGGTAATAATCCGCGAGACCGGCCAGCCTTGGCGACGCCAGCAGTTTCAGAATTCCCTGGGCCGCTTCGCCGGTCTTCCGCGCGCGCTCGTCCGCCAGATCGTACAATCCGGTTCCGGAATGAGTGTCAAGCACGAAGAAGCCCTTGTCTTTGTTTCGTAAATAGCCAAGCGCCAGCGACAGCACGGCGTGCTTGACCACGTCGCAAATATTGCCAGCATGGAAAACGTGACGATAGTTCATGAGGCGGATATGCCCGAGGCCGGAAACGCGCGCAACGATTTTACCCGCCTGATGGACCGGATCGCCCTTGCCGAACAGCGGGGCGACACGGACAAGGCCATCAGCCTCAGCCTGACCGCGCTTGGCCGGGCGCCGGAACACATCAATCTGCGCTGTCATCTCGGCTTTCTGTTCGCCGAGGAAGGCAGGCTAAGCGAGGCGGAACAGGTGCTGCGCGACGGGCTGGCCTGCCAGCCGGAATCGGTGTCGCTGTGCCGCAATCTTTCCGAAGTGCTCGGCGCGCAGGAAAGGTTCGCCGAGGCCATCGACCTTGCCCGCGATCTCATCTGGCCGCTTCGCACCGACAATGCCTTCCGCACCGCCTATGCCTCCTGGCTGGCGCAGGCGGCGGATCAGGGGATGGATGCCGAAAAGCTCGCCGCGCTCTGGGCCGAACTGAATGAAAACGAAAAAGCCATCGCCGCGGAACAGAAACAGCAGGACCCGGATGCGCCGCCCCTGCCGCCCGACCCCGCCTATGTGCGCTCCCTGTTCGAATGCTACGCCGAAGGTTTCGACGAGCATCTCGGCGTGCTCGATTACCGCGCGCCCGAAATTCTGCGCAAGGCCATCGCGGCGGCTATGGCCGGCAAGGGGCCGCTCGACATCATCGATCTCGGCTGCGGCACCGGCCTCATGGGCGAGGCGCTCAGGCCCCTGGCCCGCGAATTAACGGGCATTGATTTCGCGCAGCGCATGATCACCCGCTCGCGCCGCCGCAACGTCTATGACCGGCTGATCGCGGAAGACATGACCGAAGCCTTGCGAAAAATGCCGCAAAGCGCCGATCTGATCGCCGCGGCCGATGTGCTGGTTTATCTCGGCGATCTCAAGGAAATTTTTGTCCAGGCCGCGCGCGTGCTGCGTCCCGGCGGCTGTTTCGCCGCGGCCGTGGAGCATGAGATGGATAACAATGCCAGTTACGTTCTGCAGAAAACGCGGCGCTATACGCACAGCGAAAGCTATATCCGGCGGCTGGCCGGCGCGGTGCTGATGGATGTGGTGTCGGTCGAGCCCTTCGTCATGCGAAGGGAGGGAAAGCAGGGGGCCGAGGCTCTCGCTTTCGTCCTGCGGAAGCGGCCCTGAAAATTACTTCTTGGCTTCCTTGATCTTGCCTTCCTTGAAAACGACGTGCTTGCGCGCCACCGGGTCGTATTTCTTGAGTTCCAGTTTCTTGGTGTTGCGCGGGTTTTTCTTGGTCACATAAAAAAAGCCGGTCGCGGCCGAGCTCACGAGCTTGATATCATTCTTGGTCTTTGCCATGGCGGTGTCCTGTAATCTTTAAAAGCCTGAAACGAGGCGGCAATGTCGATAAAACCGCCCCTTTTGTCAAGCTTCTTCCTTCATGAGCTTATAGGAATCAAGGGCTTGTTGGCGCGCCGCGGCGTGCTCGACCATGGGATGCGGGTAATCTTTACCAAGAACCACCCCCGCCGAGCGCAGCAGAAGCGCGGGCGCTTTCCAGGGTTCGTGAATATGGGCGGCGTCCAGCCCGGCCAGTTCCGGCACAAAGCGGCGGATGTAATCGCCCGCCGGGTCGAATTTCCGGCTTTGGAGCACCGGGTTGAAAATGCGGAAGTAAGGCGCCGCGTCCGCGCCGCAGCCGGCCACCCATTGCCAGCTTGCGGCGTTGTTCGCGAGATCCGCGTCGACCAGCGTGTCCCAGAACCACGCCGCCCCCTCGAGCCAGTCGATACGCAGATGCTTGATCAGAAAAGACGCCACGATCATGCGCACGCGGTTATGCATCCAGCCCGTCTGCCATAACTGGCGCATGCCCGCGTCGACGATGGGATAGCCGGTAAGTCCTTTTTCCCAGCGATGCAAAGCCTCCGCGTCTTTTTTCCAGGGAAAGTTCCGGAAACGTTTATCCAGCGGTGCGGCCGGCATATCGGGGAAGTGAAACAGAAGATGCATGGAAAATTCACGCCACAACAGTTCGCGCAGGAAACTCTCGACCGGCGCGCCGATGCCGGTTTTCGTCTCGGCGGCAAAATGGGCGGCGTTCCACACGACGCGCGGGCTGACATGGCCGAAATGCAAATAAGGTGACAGCCGCGATGTGCCATCACGGTCGGGCCGGTCACGCAGGGATTTGTAGGC
>JBFWTA010000292.1:0-2873 GCA_050248075.1 Bdellovibrionales bacterium
GCAGAAAGCCTCAAAACCTGCATCCGGGCCGATCGTGGTTAATACGGAACTGATGCCAAAGCTTTTCAGCACATCCTTCGTCAAATCCGACATGGGCTGTGTGTTTTCGATGACAAGTACGGTTAAGCTGCGAAAGTTATAGGTCATGAATGAAGACTAATTGATTACATTTAAAATGCACGCGTGTTAAGATTATAGACGATATCAGAATGAAAAATAAACCCCGATAACGCTTTTTTCTTCAGTGACTTATGGCCGGCCATTCCCAGTTCAAAAACATTATGCACCGCAAGGGTGCGCAGGATAAAAAACGCGCCAAGCTGTTCAACAAGCTGGCGCGCGAAATCACTGTCTCCGCCAGAACGGGCTTGCCTGATCCTGACGCCAATCCGCGCCTACGGGCGGCGATATCCGCGGCGCGGCAGGCTAATATGCCCAATAACAGGATCAAAAGCGCCCTTGACCAGGCCGGCCCGAACAGCGGCGACCTGTCGCAGTATGATGATGTGCGGTACGAAGGTTACGGCCCCGGCGGCGTCGCGGTGATCGTAGAAGCGTTGACCGATAACCGCAACCGCACGGCCGCAGAAGTGCGTGCGGCCTTTACTAAATCCGGCGGGGCCTTGGGGGAAACCAATTCGGTCAGTTTCATGTTCGCCCGGGTTGGACTCATCGTCTATCCGCGCAGCGTAGCGGGGGAAGAGGCGATGCTCGAAGCCGCCATCGACTGCGGCGCAGACAATGTACAAACATCGGACGCGCAACACGAGATTATTTCAAAGCCGGAAGATTTCGTCGCCGTCAAGGACGCGCTCGAAAAGAAATTCGGCGCGTCAGCCGACGCGGAAATCACCTGGCGTCCCTTAACCCTCGTCAGTCTGTCAGGGGAAAAGCTGCAAGACCTTTTTGACATGATCGAAACGCTTGAAGACGACGACGATGTACAAAAAGTATATACCAACGTCACCTTCGACGATGCGGCGGCAGAGGGGTTAAGGGCGTGATCAGGATTTTTGGTATCGATCCGGGGCTGCAAAGAACGGGTTGGGGCGTTGTGGATGCCGAAGGCAACCGCCTGCGCCACGTGGCCCACGGCGTGGTGCATACCAAAGCCGATATGCCGATGTCGGAACGCTTGAAGAATATTTATGATGAACTGGGAAAAATGCTGATGCTCTGGCAACCGCAACAGGCGGCGATTGAAGAAACCTTTGTCAATCAGAACGCGGGGTCGGCCCTGAAACTGGGGCAGGCACGGGGCGTTGCAATTGTTGCGGCCGCTCAGATGAATATCCCCGTCGCCGAATATGCCGCCACACTGATCAAAAAGTCCGTGGTCGGCACGGGGCATGCCGAAAAACAGCAAATTCAGGCGATGATCCGCATTCTGCTTCCGGGCGTAGAAGCTTCGCCTGATGCGGCCGATGCTCTGGCGGTGGCAATATGCCACGCGCATCACGGCGCGTCGCAATCCGTTATCGCCAGCATGATGGCAAGGAGTGGAAAATGATCGCTAAATTAACCGGCAAGGTCGACAGCACCGGCCCCAACTGGGCTATCATCGACGTGAACGGCGTCGGTTACATGGTGTATGCATCGTCGCGCACGCTGGGCCTGATCGGCGGCGACAAAGGCCGCACGGTCAGCGTGCTGATCGAAACGATCGTGCGCGAAGACCAGTTTACGCTGTATGGATTTGCCCAAGCGGTCGAAAAAGAATGGTTTCAAATCTTATGCACCGTGCAGGGCGTCGGCGCAAAAAGCGCGTTATCGATTTTAAGCGCTGTTGCGGCGGAACGTCTGCCCATAGTGATTGCGGCGGGTGACAAAGCCGCCCTGCGTCAGGCGGATGGCGTCGGTGAAAAGCTGGCCGTGCGCCTGGTGACGGAGCTGAAGGAAAAAGCCGGCAAACTGGCGCTGGGGCAGGCCGCACAGGTCAAAGCGGAAACGGCGATGACGGCGGGCGGTAAAAAAGCGCCTGTCGTGGAACTTCCGGCTCTGGTCAGCAACGACGCGGTTTCCGCGCTGATCAATCTGGGCTATGGCCGCGCCGAAGCCTTCGGCGCCGTGACCGATGTCATGCAGCGCAAGGGCGATAAAATGCCGCTGGGCGAATTGATCCGTGAAAGCCTGAAAGGATTAAGCGCATGACAACCGCCGCCAAAGACGCCGTCGCCGCACGTGAAATTTCTGCCCAGGTCAAACCCGGTGAAGAGGGCGGCGAACTGTCGATCCGTCCTTTGTCGCTGGATGAATTCGTCGGCCAGAAAAAACTGCGCGAAAATCTGAAAGTTTTTATCGACGCCGCGAAAAAGCGCAATGAACCGCTGGATCACGTCTTGCTGTTCGGGCCGCCCGGCCTTGGTAAAACAACGCTGGCGCAGATTATCGCGCGGGAACTGGGCGTTGGTTTCAGGGCCACGTCAGGCCCGGTGATTGCGCGGGCGGGTGATCTGGCCGCGCTTTTGACCAACCTGCAGCCGGGCGACGTTTTGTTTATCGATGAAATTCATCGCCTGAACCCGGCGGTCGAAGAAATTCTTTATCCCGCGATGGAAGACCGCCAGCTGGACCTGATCATCGGCGAAGGTCCTGCGGCGCGTTCCGTGCGAGTTGACCTGCCGCCGTTCACGCTGGTCGCCGCGACGACGCGGTCGGGCATGGTCACGCGGCCGTTACGGGAACGTTTCGGCATACCGCTGCGTCTTGAATTTTACGATGCCGAGGACCTGACCAAAATCGTCGTGCGCGGCGCGCGTATCCATGGCATGCAGATGACGCCAGAAGGCGCCTTTGAAATCGCCCGTCGGTCGCGTGGTACGCCGCGCGTGGCGGGTCGCCTGACGCGGCGCGTGCGCGATTTCGCCCTTGTC
>JBFWTA010000293.1:0-2870 GCA_050248075.1 Bdellovibrionales bacterium
CAGGAACCAGGTTTTTTTCGGCGCGACTGTCACTTTTCTTCGCAAGGACGAAAAACTAACCGTCACCATCGTCGGCATCGACGAAGCCAACATGGCCGAAAATAAAATCAGCTGGCTGTCGCCGGTGGCAAGGGCGCTGATGAAGGCCCGGCCTGGAGATGAAGTTGAGTTAAAAACACCCTCGGGCAAGGATGTGATCGAGGTGCTGGAAGTGAGATATATCAATTCGCTTCCGCTTTAACCATAACCGCCCGCATGTCTGGAAAATCAAGCCGGTTAATGAAGGATCAGCCGATTTCACCAGAATTAACTCATTGAACTTACATATTTTTGCCGGCCGCCCATTTTTTGCTATAAAGCCCGTCTGCCTTTGTGGCACAGGAATGGGTTATGCAGACACTGGAATTCGAAAAATCGGTTGCCGAGCTGGAGGCAAAAATTGATGAGCTCCGTCATCTTGCGGATGGCGAGAAGCGCGTCAATATTGCCGACGAAATCACGCGCCTGCAGGAAAAGGCCGACCGGCAGTTGCGGGCCATATATGGACGTCTTACGCCCGCGCAGAAGGTCCAGGTCGCGCGCCACCCGCAGCGGCCGCATTGCCTCGATTATATCAAGGCGCTGGTGGAAGATTTCACGCCACTGGCCGGCGACCGCGCCTTTGCCGAGGATCAGGCGATTATCGGCGGCCTCGGCCGCATCGACGGGCAGGCCTGCGTTATAATCGGCCAGGAGCGCGGCCATGACACCGAAAGCCGCATCCGCCACAATTTCGGCATGGCCAAGCCCGAAGGCTACCGCAAGGCCCAGCGCCTGATGAATCTGGCCGACCGGTTCCATTTGCCCATCGTCACCTTTGTCGATACCGCCGGGGCATTTCCGGGCGTCGATGCCGAGGCACGCGGGCAGGCGGAAGCGATTGCGCGGTCCATCGAAACCTGCCTCGCGGTCGGCGTGCCGATCGTCACGGTTATTATCGGCGAGGGCGGCTCGGGGGGCGCGATAGCTATCGCCACCGGCGACCGGGTGCTGATGCTCGAACACGCCATTTATTCGGTGATATCGCCGGAGGGCTGCGCCTCCATCCTCTGGCGCAGCGCGTCTCATGCGGCCGATGCTGCGGCGGCTTTGCGCATCACGGCTCAGGATATGCTTCAGTTGGGCATTATCGACCGCATAATCCGCGAACCGCTCGGTGGCGCGCATCGCAAGCCGCAATATGTCATTTCCTCGGTCGGCGAAGCGATTGCTCAGACGCTGGGCGAACTCTCCGGCCTCGACAGCAAAACCCTCCGCGCGCAACGCGTGACGAAGTATCTTGATATGGGGAAGAAGGGGATTTCATAGGCTATTGCAGACCTTCATGAAGGTGTCAGGTTTACTTGGCATACACCTTGCTGAATACCCGTATTGGTTCGATCGCTCATTTCAGGATTTGCGTAGGCTTCTTTAAAAGTCATAACAATACTTTCATTATTATCTGTGCATGTAATGCGAATGCGATCTGCAGTTCCGGATAATATGGCGCCGCTCAATCTATTAAAATTAACTAAAATCCCATTTGCTCTTATTGCTTCGTCGAGCTGGAGACGTAGCTCGCCATTCTCATTTGCTAAATCTTCAATTGTAGCTTCGGAGCGTTGTGCGCGCAGATAATCCGCAACACCGTAAGCTGCTAAGGACGCAATGAAAAAAGTTCTCCGCACACCTTTTCTTTTAATGAAATTCAGCGCGGGCTTGGCATAGCGGCTTTCGGTTATGTTCTTAACAATGCTCCATGCTTTTTTATTATCGTTTTCCATATATAAAATCCTTTAAAATTAATGCTTCACAGCTAGCATTTATGACCGCATTTGGTCAATCATGCCGATATATTTTTAGCTTAAGATTCGTGTGGGTTAAATGGGGCATGGCCTTCGCATGATTGCGATAGCATCTACCAAGCAATCGAAAACACCAGCTAAATTGTGAACCAGCATGGAAATACATTGCTTTATTTTGCTGCCGGCAACAACCCTTCCATCACCGGCCAGACCTGCTTGCTGCCGTCCCAGATCATGTGAAGGGCCACGAATAGCACCACAAGCATGCCGACCCAGGCGAGCCATGGCCAGCGTTGCAGCATCTTAGCGGTAGCATTGGCCGCCAGGCCCATCATTGCAATGGACAGGATAAGACCTATGGCGAGAATGACCATGTGGTCGCGCGCGGCGCCGGCAACGGCCAGAACGTTGTCCAGCGACATGCCGACGTCGGCAATAAGTATCTGTGTAATGGCGCTGCGCAGGGTTTTCGCGGGCGGTTTGTGCTTATGGGTTTTGTGCTTGTCATGCGGCGACAGGGAGCCCGAAATGATTTCGCGGTACATTTTCCAGCTGACCCACAGCAGCAGCAAACCGCCTGCCAGCATAAGCCCGGTAACTTGCAGCAACTGCACCGCAAACAGAGCCATGACGATACGCATAGCCGTGGCCGCACCGAGGCCAAGCCACACGGCTTTGCGGCGTTGCTTGTCGGGCAAGCCATTAGCCGCCATGCCGATGACAATGGCATTGTCGGCGGCAAGCGACAGGTCGATGATCAGGACCTGAATCAGGGCGGCAAACTGGGATGCATAATCCATGGCAGGCACCCTAGAGATAAAAGTTGGCGGAGGAAACCGAAATTCGCCGTTTATGTCCGGCGTCATCGAGACGCAAGCCGGACTCCGGCGCAAGCCATAGCATGAGTTATGTGAAAAGGCGATGCGAGCCGGGCGAATTGTCCTGCAGCAACCGCTTGCGCCGTCACATTAAAAAATCACTGTTGCAACGGTGTCATTCCGATGCCAAAAAGAACGAGGCTTCTCCGAATCGATGGATAGATAAAAT
>JBFWTA010000294.1:0-2862 GCA_050248075.1 Bdellovibrionales bacterium
ACCTGGACGAAGGCCGCAATTCCTACGCCACCTGGGGCGGCGATCTGCACGGTGGCATGATCAGCGGCAACGCGCATAAGGCGAAACAGCGCCAGCTGGACCATATGCAGGTTTTGATGACGCAGGGCTTGCAAGGAATTCCGCCGGTTGAATCTTTCTATTGGATATTAAAAAACCGTCCTTCTGCTGAATTACAGCCGAAATCCAAGGACGGCAAGGTCACACAATTCGACGAAGATCAATTGGGCCGCAGCTTTACGCAGATGGACGTGATTGCACATTTCATGCTGTACGACCGCCCGCTGGAACAGAACGAACGCAAGAATAATCCGATCGAAGTTTTCGAGAAATGCCGCGCGCATCCAGCCTTTGCCGGCGACGACATCGAAACGCTGCACGACCGCATTCGCCTGTCGTATGATAAATGGGCGCATGCGCAGTTCAAAATCCACGGCAGCCCGATTGCCGCGACGTACGGGCGCAATATCGACAAGCAATCGTCGCTCCGCACGCCAAACATCAGCGCGTTTTTCAAACCAGAACTGGCGCAGATGGCGCTGCATTGCGCGAAACTGGTCACGGCACGGGACGGGAAAGACATAGGACCGTTAAATGACCCAGGGCTTTTCGACCGCGCATTGATCGACGCTGCGTTCATTCAAAAAATCGATTCCCTGCTTTGGACGCCCGAGGCCAAAGACGGCAGAAAAATGAGGCTGGTGAGCTTAATCAATAATATCAAAAGCTTAAATTAATTGACATATCGCATTGCGGCGGGTATGTTATGGCATTGCTTTTTTTATTGAGAGGCCGCCCATGCCGCATTTAAGACCGCGCGTCATCACGCAACGCGACGTCGACCTCGCCAAAACTCGAGAGGCTGACGAACTGGCGCGCAAGACAGACCCGAAGATTCTGCACGACAGGTTGCTGGCTGCGATCGGCAACAACAGCCACGCTGAAGCCGCCGCCGTCTGCGACGATATTTTTCACAAACCCGGAGATTTTGAATTCGAATGGAAATATCTCAAAGCCGCAGCGCTGAAGGGCAACAAGGATATCGTCCGCCTTTTGCTGAGCTGGGGCGCGAAGGTTGATGAGCAAGACGCGGTCAACCTGCCTCTCAGCCCTGGCGCGAACGGCATGCAGGCGCTTCGCATCCTAAATGACTGCGGCGCATTCCGGCAAAAACTGCCGCTTCCGACGCCAGATAACAACGGCCCGGCGCAAGAGCCGCCTACCGCACCGGAAAAAAAGAAACCTGAAAAGCCTGTCAACGCGCAGATGGCGAATATCCCCAGTGAATGGTTGTATGTGTTGCAAATCCTGCACGAAATGGGGTCGACCGACGCGGTCATCGCCGGCGGCGCGCTACGCGACACGTTCAATGCGCGCGCAGTGCGCGATGTCGATATTTTTCTGGCCAATCCGGTCACAGGATTTTTTCAAGAGAAAAAGCAAAAAAAATTCCTGGAGGCGCTTTTTAGCAAAGCAGGGCTGGAAATATGCGACCAGATCGTCGGCTATGGCGATTACGGCGGACCGATCACCGGCAAATTCGCCAAGCCAAAATCCAACGAACTGGTCACCCGCGATTACGGCAGCGTCTTTAAAAGCCCGACATCCAGCTGGCGCGTCGTGGCAGGCCCGCAAAAAACCGAATACAACATCGTCTTCATCGACAAAACGCTTGCCGAAGACCTGAGGAAGAAAAGGGTCGGCGAGCTTTTGCGTGCTTTTGATATTGGCCTCTGCCAAATCGGCACAGACGGAAAAAAAATAATCACCACCGGGCTCTACGACAGCGATATCAACACAAAGCAGGTTGAAGTCTGGCATGAAAATCCGTGCAGCCTTGAACACCTTCAGCGCGTCATTGAGAAATACAAAGACTACAAAGTCGGAGCAGAGGCAAAAAAGATCTTGAACAAGCCGCGCCCAAGAGTTGTTGAATCCTGGGGGTCATAAAAAAAGAGCGCGGATGAACCGCGCCCTTTTCTTTCTTTAAAAAACAGATCAAGCCGCTTTAGCGATCGACTTACCGTTGACCACAAGGTCAACCTGAATATTGCCGCGCGTCGCCTTGGAATAGGGGCAGAACTGGTGCGCGGCCGCGACCAGGTCTTCGGCTACTTGCTGTTCCAGCGTCGGCAGTGCGACGTTCAGCACGGCGGACAGAATAAATCCTTGTTCATTCTGGTTCAGGCTGACGTCGGCTGTGACCGCGACGTTGTCGACTTTCAGCTGTTTCTGGCCGGCCAGATATTGCACCGCGCCGCCAAAGCAGCCGGCGTAACCGGCAGCAAAAAGCTGTTCCGGGTTCGTGCCGGGCTGGTTGTTGGCCGGGCGCGACAACTGCATCGAAAACTTGCCGTCTTCGCTTTTGATGGTGCCTTCACGACCGCCGGTGGCGGTGACTTTTGCGGTATAAAGCGTTTTCATGGTTTTCTCCTTTTACGATTGCAGCAAAGAATACACGACATGATGCTGGTTTTCACAAGATAATTTGCAAAGCAAAAGGATACATGTTATGTAACTTTCAACTTGCACATATACAACCCGAATCGGAGGCGTTTATGAACCGCTTTATCTGGGGTACGGCAACCGCAGCCTATCAAATCGAAGGCGCGACCGCGGCGGATGGCAAGGGACCTTCCATCTGGGACACGTTTACAAAAAACAACACAGCCATCGTCGGCGGCATCGGGGCGGACATCGCCTGCGACCATTACCACCGTTACCGCGAAGACGTCGGCATACTGTCGCAGGCTGGTATCCCCAATTACCGCTTTTCCATTTCCTGGACGCGCCTGTTCCCCGAAGGAACCGGCACATTCAATCAAAAAGGCGCTGATTTTTACA
>JBFWTA010000295.1:0-2850 GCA_050248075.1 Bdellovibrionales bacterium
TAGGAAACCGATGCTCTATCCAGCTGAGCTACGGGCGCTTGCTTTTCATGATAATGGCAGAGGACGGAGCGGGAAAGGGGAATTGTGGGAAGGCCGGGGATTACAGCGCGACCCGAGAGGCGGTGCTTTGGCCGGTTTTATTGAGGTTTAATGCGGTGTCGATTTTTTTTTGCAGGTCGTCGGGATGAAAGGGTTTGGGAATGTAATCGTCCATGCCGGCGTCGAGGCATTTTTCGCGGTCGCCGACCAAGGCGTAGGCGGTGACACCGATGATGGGGGTGTGCGGCAAGCCGTGGCGCTGTTCGTTCCGGCGGATGGCGCGGGTGGCGTTATAACCGTCCATGACCGGCATCTGGACATCCATCAGTACGGCATCGTAGCGACGCGCTTCAAGCATGGCCACGGCTTCGCCGCCGTTACGGGCGACGTCGCAATTATATCCGAATTGCTCGAGCATGGAGCGCGCGACGAGGATATTTGCTTCGTAATCCTCAACCAGAAGGATGGTCGGTATGCCTCCGGCATGGAGGGAGAGATATTCCGGTTGCATATGGCCGCGCGCGCGGCTCTCGACTTTCGCGGCGGACACTTTGATCAGCGGCAGCCTGACGGAAAAAGCCGAGCCGGCGCCCAATTCGCTGGCCACGGAAATGGCGCCGCCCATGAGCATTACCAGCCGCTTTGTGATGGCGAGACCCAGGCCCGTGCCGCCGTAGCGCCGGGTGATGGAGTTATCGCCTTGCAGGAATTTATCGAATATAGCGCTGACTTTTTCCGGGGGAATGCCGATGCCGGTGTCGATGACGTCGATGTTGACGAGGCACGTAGCGCTGTCCGGTTCGCCGCAAAGTTCGGCTTTGAGGGTGACGGCTCCGCGTTCGGTGAATTTTATGGCATTGCCCACCAAATTCATAAGCACCTGCTTCAGGCGGGAGGGATCGCCGATAAAATCGCATTCGCAACGCGGATCGAATTCCACCAGCAGTTCGATATCCTTTTCCTGCGTGCGAATGGCCATGAGGTTGATGACTTCGTCTATAACGGTCTTGAGGCGAAATGGAATGCGTTCCAGTTCGACACTTTCGTTCTCGATCTTCGCTATATCGAGCAGATCGTTGATAAGTTCGAGCAGAGATTTTGCGGATAGCTGCAGGGTATTCAGAAATTCCTTTTGCTTTGCCGGCGGCACGTTTGTCTGTGACAAGAGGCTGGTAAGGCCGATGATGACATTCATCGGCGTGCGGATTTCATGGCTCATATTGGCCAGGAATTCTGACTTGGCGCGGTTGGCCGCGGAGGCATTCTCGGCGGCTTTCTGCAAAGCTGAGGCCTGCTCCTCGCGGGCCTGAAGCAGGCTGCGCACTTCATATTGCCGGCGACGGTCGCGCAGCGCGGCGCGCATGGTGCTGATAAGCGTGGAGACTTCCAGCGGCCTTTTCATAAGAGTCATGTGCCCGACGGATTCGAGCACTTCCATTTGCTGGCGCGTTTCGTTGCCCGCGGCGGTGAGCACGATGAGCGGGCAGTCAGACCAGAAAGGCTGCTGGTTGAGCATGTGAGCCAGCTGCCGCTGGGTATCGGCGATGATCGCTTCGTGGGTCACCAGCAAAGCGCCGGCGCCATTTTCGAATTCGCGGCAAAGCTGAGGCATATTATGGCAATAGACCGCATGCAGGCGGGCGCGCCGGAAAATCTGCTGGGCGCTTACGGCGTCCCGTGCGGTGGGAGCGAGATACAGTATTCGCTCCGTCAGAGGCGGTGGAGCAGGATTCATTTCGCTCCATTGCCGGTTGGTCGGGCATCCAAGGCGGGAAAGAGATTTTCAAATTGATTAAGGGGTCCGCCGATACAAATGCCGCGCCGGTTGACCAGCCTGAATTCACGTACGGTGCGCTCATGGTCGCCGCTACGCTTTTTCACCACCGACAGCAGTTGCTTGACCTCGCCGCGGGATTCGAAATAGCGGAACAGCAGAACGGAGTCGGCCAGGTAACTGGTGTCTACCGGCGCCTGGGTAGTTCCAAGCAAGCCATGTTGGGCTACAACCAAAAAGGTAACAATGCCTTTATGGCCGAGATAGGTGAGAAGTTCGTGCAACTGGGCGATCAGAAAGCGCTCTTCGGGCATTGCGTTAAGATAGCCATTCAGGCTGTCGATAATGACGACGCGCACGGGCGCCTTGCCGTCTTTTCCCTCGGCGGCGCTGGCGACGCGCCAGGCGAATTCGCCTGGCGGAATTTCTGCGGGATCGATTGCGTTGATCGTGACGAGGCCTTTGTCGACATATTCTTTCAAGTCCATGCCAAGTCCCTGGGTACGCTCCATGACGGTGTGGATGCGCTCGTCGAAGGTGAACATGGCCGCGCATTCGCCGCGCCTGGCGGCGGCGATGGCATATTGTATGGCGGTCGACGACTTACCGCTTCCCGCCGGCCCGAGCAACAGCATACTGGTGCCGAATTCAATGCCACCGCCCAAAAGCATATCGAGTTCGGAAATGCCGCTTTTCAGCTGGCCGGTATCGTGTTCCGACCGGTGTTCGGCGGCGATAAGACGGGGGAAGACATTGATGCCGCTGCGATCGATGATGAAATCGTGATAACCGTTGCGGTAACTTACGCCGCGGAATTTGGTGATTTCCAGGCGGCGGCGCGCGCCGCCGTATTCGGGAGCAAGCTGTTCGAGGCTGTGGACGCCATGAACGATGCTTTCGAGTTGCTAGTCGTCCTTATCCGACGTTTTGTCGTCCAGAAGAATGACGGTGCATTGGCGGCCGGAAAAAAATTGCTTGAGCGCAAGAATTTTCCGGGGGGAACGCAGCGCATTTTGTGCCAGCAGCCGGATTTCGGC
>JBFWTA010000296.1:0-2843 GCA_050248075.1 Bdellovibrionales bacterium
CTAATAAAGCGTTAAGGCGTTGATAAGGCGGGATCAGGCCGGCTTCACGGCCTTGAGGATCGATTCGATGGATTGTTCCACAGCCTGGAAATCGGCCATGCCGTCGACCGTCTGAAGCAGGCCCTTGTCCCGGTAATAGGGAAGGATCGGCGCGGTCTGCTCGTTATAGGCCTTGAAGCGGGTTTTCATGGTTTCGGGGTTATCATCCGGCCGGCGGGTGAATTCGGTGCCGCCGCATTCATCGCATATGCCGGGTTTCTTGGTGGGCTTGAAGGTATCGTGGTAACCGGCACCGCAACTGGCGCAGGTATAACGGCCGCCAACACGTTCAATAAGCGCCTTTTCGTCGACCTTGAACTCGATCACGGCATCCAGTTTTTTATCGATATCTTCCAGCATGACGTCCAGGGCTTCGGCCTGGGCGACGGTGCGCGGAAAGCCGTCGAGAATAAAACCGCGGTGGCAGTCGACATGAACGATGCGCTCCTCGATCATGCGGATCATGAGCTCGTCGGGCACAAGATTGCCGGCTTCCATTATTTTTTGCGCTTCGAGGCCGAGCGGCGTGCCTTTTTTAACCGCCGCGCGCAGCATATCGCCGGTGGAAATCTGCTTCATGCCGTATTTGTCTTCGAGCAAGCGCGCCTGGGTGCCCTTGCCGGCTCCGGGGGGTCCTACGAGTATGATATTCATGCGGGGTATCCCCTGCTGTTTATTATGGGCCGCCGCGCAGGCGGGATTTTTTGATCAGACCTTCGTACTGATGCGCGATGAGATGCGACTGCACGCGTGACAGCGTATCGATCGTGACGCTGACGACGATCAGGAGCGAGGTGCCGCCGAGATAAAACGGAACCGCCCCCTTGGTCATGAGAAATTCCGGCAACAGGCAGATCCCCGCCAGATAGATCGCCCCCAGCACCGTGAGCCGCGTCAGCACATAATCGAAGTAATCAGCCGTATTCTTGCCGGGGCGGATGCCGGGCACGAAGCCGCCGTATTTCTTGAGGTTGTCGGCCGTTTCCTGCGGGTTGAACACCACCGCCGTATAGAAGAAGGCGAAAAAGATAATCAGCGCCGCGTAAAGGAACATGAAAAGCGGCTTGCCGTGGCCGAGCGCGGCGACGATATCGGCCAGAATACCGCCTTTTTCCTGCACATTGGTAAAGCTGGCCAGCGTGAGCGGAAACAGCAGCAGGGAACTGGCGAAAATCGGCGGAATGACGCCGGATGTGTTGATCTTGAGCGGCATGTGCGAAGCCTCGCCGCCAAACATCTTGTTGCCGACCTGGCGCTTGGGATACTGCACCAGAATACGGCGCTGGGCGCGCTCGCAGAAAACGCTGACCGCCAGGACGCCGAAAACCAGGGCGATGATGACCATGATGAACCAGGCGGACATGGCCCCGGTGCGGCCCAGCTCGAGCGTCTGCACCATCGCATGCGGCAGGTTGGCGACGATGCCCGAATAGATGATCAGCGACACGCCGTTGCCGATGCCGCGCGCCGTGATCTGCTCGCCGAGCCACATGAGGAAAACGGTGCCGCCCGTCAGCGTGACCATGGTGCTGATGCGGAAAAAGGCGGGGCTGATGACGACGGCCGATCCACCCATCGCGTTTTCGAGGCCGATGGCCAGCGCGTAGGATTGCACCACGGCAAAAACAACCGTGAGATAGCGCGAATACTGGTTAAGCTTGATACGGCCGCTTTCACCTTCTTTCTTGAGCGCCTCGAACTGCGGCAGGATGGCCGAGAGCAATTGCACGATGATGGAGGCCGTGATGTAGGGCATGACGCTCAAGGCAAAGATCGTCATGCGCTTCAAGGCGCCGCCCGAGAACATGTCGAACATGTCGAGGATGCCGCCGCCATGCTGCTGGTACATGGCCGCCAGCGCCACGGGGTCGATGCCGGGGATCGGAATATAGGTGCCGAGGCGGTAGACGATAAGCGCAAGGATGGTGAACTTGATGCGCTGCTTGAGTTCCGTCGCCTTGGAGAAGGCGGAAAAATTGATGTTGGCGGCGAGGGAGTCGGCGGCGGAGGCCATGATTCATTCACAGTTGGTTTCAAGGAATATCGGAGAGGATATAGAAGGTCGCGCCCCATAAAACAAGGCCGCCCGTAAGGCGCGCACAAGGCGGATTTCAGGGCCGCCTGGCAATGCAATTGGGAATTATGGGGTATCCCGGCTTATCGCGCCGCCTGACGGGGCATCGTCAGGCGGCAACGATTTGATCCACCGTCTGGGGCTTGCCGTCCTGGGCGGCCGCGATCTTGCGGTCGCGCACCTCGTCCGACACATATTGCCAGAGTGGCTTGCCATGCTGAAGCTCGCGGCAGTTGAACCGGGCGATTTCTTCAAGCGACTTTGTCGCTTCCCACAATTGCTGCTGGCGCTTGGCGCTGTTGCCCTGGGCCAGCATATTAAGCAGCGTTTCGCGGTAGGGCTGGTAATTCATCGTCACATACTGCGCCTGGATCCGGTCGAGCCATTTTTTGATGTCGTCGGTGAGCGACAGCGTATCGCCGGCGCTGTTGACCACCAGGTTGGCGTCGACACCGTAACGCATCGCGCGCCATTTGTTCTCGCGGAGGCGCCATGTGCTGGGACGCGGCATTTCGTCGAGCCAGCTCTGGTTATGCTCGAACCACATGCCGAGGGCATGAACGAAGGCCACCACGGCCAGCGCCTCGTCGAGATTGGAGAACTGGTCGCAGACGCGGATTTCGAGCGCGCCGTAACGCGGGCTGGGCCGCAGATCCCACCACAGGTCCTTAAGATTGCGGATCGAGCCGGCGCGGTACATCGTCTGGCACATGGAAACATATTCATGCCA
>JBFWTA010000297.1:0-2839 GCA_050248075.1 Bdellovibrionales bacterium
GTCGACCTGCTCGTGGCGCGGGGGTTCCGCGTCAACATCATCGATAATTTCGCGGGCGGGCATGAAGCCAACATCGCCCATCATAAGGATGATTCCGGCGTCAAGCTGTTCCACGGCGATATCCGCGAGCTGAATAAAAACTACGCCGCCTTCGACCGGGCGCAATATGTGTTTCATTTTGCCGGCATCGGAGACATCGTGCCGTCGATCGAAAACCCGGCTTATTACATGGATGTGAATGTGCAAGGCACTGTCAGGATGCTGGAATGCGCGCGCCATGCCGGCGTTAAAAAATTCGTCTATGCCGCGTCCTCGTCCTGTTACGGCCTCGCGGATACGCCGACCGGCGAAGATCATCCGATCAACCCGCAATATCCCTACGCCCTTTCGAAATATCTGGGCGAGCAGGCGGCATTTCACTGGAGCAAGGTCTACAAGCTGCCCGTCAATTCGGTATGCATCTTCAATGCCTATGGACCGCGCGTGCGCACCACGGGTGCTTACGGGGCGGTATTCGGCGTTTTCCTGAAGCAGAAGCTGGCCGGCAAACCTTTTACCGTCGTAGGCGACGGCACCCAGCGCCGCGATTTTATTTACGTGACGGATGTGGCAAAGGCCTTTCTTGCCGTGGCCGAACTCGAAACGACGGGCGAGCGCTATAATATCGGCGCCGGCAATCCGCGACCGGTCAACGAGCTTATCGCGCTCATCGGCGGTCCGAGCATCTTCATGCCCAAGCGCCCCGGCGAGCCGGAGTGCACCTGGGCCGATATCGGCAAGATTACCCGGGCGACGGCATGGAGGCCGGAAGTCAGTTTTGCTGACGGCGTCAAGGAAATGCTGGCGCGCATTGACGACTGGGAAAAGGCTCCGCTTTGGGATGAAGAATCGATTAACCGGGCAACGAAATCATGGTTCGACGCCTTGTCCAGTTAGGAAAATGTGATGGATAATCATCTTCTTAAAAAATACGGCCACAAGATAAAGTCGCCGAAAGAACTGGCCTCGCTCGTCGGCAATTCCGTGCCGCGCAAGAAAAAAGTCATCATGTGCCACGGCGTGTTCGATATCGTTCATCCGGGGCATATCCGCCATCTGATTTATGCCAAGGGCAAAGCCGATATTCTTGTCGTAAGCATTACGGCGGACAAACATATATCCAAGGACGTTTACCGCCCTCATGTGCCGCAGGACCTGCGCGCCGTTAATCTTGCCGCGCTGGAGCTTGTGGATTACGTCGTCATCGACAAGAATGAAACGCCGCTTGAGAATCTGGAAAATATCAAGCCGGATTTTTTCGCCAAGGGCTTTGAATATCACGCCAGCGGCCTGCCACCCAAGACCCAGCAGGAAGCCGATATACTTAAGAGTTATGGCGGCGAGATCATCTTCACGCCGGGCGATATTGTCTATTCCTCATCCAAGCTGATAACGACCTATGAACCGAACCTGAACATCGAAAAGCTTCAGGTGCTCATGAATTTCAAGGATATCGATTTCGACACGCTCAAGCGTACGGTCACCAGCCTGGGCGGCAGGACGGTGCATATCCTGGGCGATACGATCGTCGACAGCTTTACGCGCTGCAAGATGATTGGCAGCCAGGCCAAAACTCCCACCATGTCCGTCTTGTTTCAGGACAAGGAAAATTTCTCCGGCGGTGCCGCGGTGGTTGCCAAGCATTGCCGGGCGGCGGGAGCAAGCGTGCATTTCACCACACTCCTCGGCGACGACGAGCTCAAGCAGTTCGTTCTGGACGATTTGCGCGCGCTTGGGATCGAGGTCAACGCGCAGATCGACAAAAAACGCCCCACTGTCAACAAGAACGCCATCATTGTCGACAATTACCGGCTGCTCAAAGTGGATACGCTCGACAATGCGTCCATTAATGAAAAATTTCTGAACGTTTTTGCCGATGCCGTACGCACGACCGTCTGCGATGCAGTGGTTTTTTCCGATTTCCGACACGGCATTTTCAATAAATTCACCATACCGAAGCTATGCGCCGCAATTCCGGAGGGCGTATTCAGGGTTGCCGACAGCCAGGTTGCCAGCCGCTGGGGCAATATCACCGAATTTCAGGGCTTCGACCTGATTACGCCCAACGAAAAGGAAGCGCGCTTTGCGCTGGCCGATCAGGATTCCGGCATTCGGCCTCTGGCTTCACAGCTTTACGATAAGGCGAAATGCAAATTCCTTATCCTTAAGCTGGGCGAGCGCGGCGCTCTGGCTTGCCTCAACAACGATCATGAATCGCTGGACAGTTTTTTCGTTCTTGACAGCTTCGTCGACCGGCTGGCGGATCCGGTCGGGGCCGGCGACGCACTGCTCGTGTATTCGACGCTCGCCATGCTCTGCACATCCTGCAAAATCCAGTCGACTATACTTGGCGTTCTTGCCGCCAGTTGCGAATGCGAAAAGGACGGCAATATTCCCGTCTATCCGGAAGACGTATTGGCGAAGCTGGAACACCTGCAAAAACTATCCTGACGGGACCACGATGAAAACCATCGTCATCGGGCTCGGAGTGCAAGGCAGGAAACGCAGGCAATTTGCCGGCGCGGATTTTGCCGGCAGCGTTGACAGCCATGTCGGAGATGCCGATTACCGATCAGTGTGCGACGTGCCGCTTGTCGATTATGACGCGGCGCTTGTCTGTACACCCGATGAAGCAAAATACGAAATTCTGGAATATTTGCTCAGCCACAAAAAACACGCGCTGGTCGAAAAACCGTTATGGGGTGAGCCGGGGCAGCTGGAGAAGCTGGAATCGCTTGCCCGAAGCTGCGGCGTGGTCTGCTATACGGCGTATAATCATCGCTTCGAGCCAGATCGGAAG
>JBFWTA010000298.1:0-2833 GCA_050248075.1 Bdellovibrionales bacterium
AAAATGACGGAAATGATCAACAGCCGCACGTCGCGGTTCAGTATATGCGTCAGTTCGTGGGCGATGACGCCTTCCAGCTCGTCGTCGCTTAAATGTTCGATGATGCCGCGGGTGAGTACGATTTTATACGTCTTATCGTTGATGCCGGACGCAAAGGCGTTCAGCGCCGGGCTGTCGATGACCTCGAACTGCGGCATGGGGATGCCGCGGCTGATGCACATGTTTTCCAGCATATTGTAGATTTTCGGCATCTGCTGGCGTGTGACCGGCATCGCCCCGGTGGCGGCGCGCATCATGGCGCCGTGGGCGAAATAGGCGATGAAAAACCAGACCGACGCGCCGATCAGCGCCCAGTGACCGTAAGCCATCAGGCCTTTTTGCGCAGCGGCGCCTGCGCGCGCCCAGTCAAGACCGGTGGAAAGCGCCGATTGCTGCAGCAAATCCAGCCCGCCGAAAAAACCGCCGATCATGCCTGCCAGCAGCAGCGGAAAGCCTGCCAGCAATAAAACAGATTTCAGATGGTTGCTATAGATGTGGCTGGACAGGCCCAGCGCCGCGCCGGACATCGTTTAGAAAGAAACTTTGGGTGGCGTTTTGACGGCGTCTTTTTCAGCGGCATCGAGTTCAAAGAATCCTTCTTCCCTGAACCCGAACATCCGCGCGATCAGCACGGCCGGAAATTGCGCGATGGCCGCGTTATATTCGCTGGTGGCGTTGTTGAAAAACCGGCGCGCCGCGGCGATCTTGTTTTCAAGATCCGAAAGTTCCGCCTGCAATTTTTGAAACGACCCGTCGGCTTTCAGCTGCGGATAATTTTCCGCGACCGCAAAAAGGCCCATCACGGCCGCGCCCAACGCGCCCTCGGCCTTGGCGCGGCCGTCGATGCCGCTGCTTTTGCCGACGGCGGCGCGCGCCTCTGTCACGCGTTCGAAGACGCCTTTTTCATGGCTGGCATATCCCTTGACGGTATCGACCAGGTTCGGGATCAAATCGCTGCGCTGTTTTAATTGCACGTCGATATCGGAAAAGGCGTTTTTGCGCCGCTGCACCAGGGCCACGATGCGGTTATACAGGCCGATAACAAAGACCACGACCAGCCCAAGGCCAACCCAGATCATCCAGTTTTCCATGTGATTCCCCTTTAAATATCTAAGCGTGTATAGAATCTGCCAAAAAGACGTTGTAAAGCAAGGACTTGTTGCAAATCATAATACATTGACATAACGCACTTCGGGAGCTAATGTTTGGGTGAAATAATTAAATAGGTGATGTGATGAAGCGACTGACGGGAAAATTGACCAGAGAAGACATCCTGAATAACAAGCGCGTAACGTTTTTCACGAATTCGACACTGGAAACGCGCATGGTTCTGGATGTGCTGCGCTTTGACATGGGATTTCGCCTTGCAAATGAAGCCGTAGCAAAATTGCAGACAGCGGAATTTGATGGTGCCATAGCGGTAGATTCATCCGGTCAAATTTGGCAGGGTTTTTACGAATCCAGCACCAATAGAGGCACCGCTGTCGCCACCATCCACAACCTCATCCCGGATTACGTCGATCCCGTCACGGCGCAGTTCAATAAGCTGGCCGACCGCCTGACCGCGATCGAGGCGCGACTTGACGCCATGGAACAAAAGGCGCAGCCGATTGTGGCCAAGGCCGTTATCCTCGATGGCTTGGGAAATGCGCGATCATGAAAATATTTTCCGGCAAGCTGACAGAAAAGTTTTTAAACAATAACTGCGTCTTTATCCTGCCGCCGGACGGGGAAGGCGCGGCGCTGGCGTTGAAACGACTGGACGACCTTGGATTTGGCGTGGACGAAGACTGGTCGATCGCCGACGCCGTCAGGCACGGCATCTATATCGACCACGGCGACGTTCACGTCGCAGAAAATTCAGGCGGCAACGGCAAGCATGTTTTTTACGCGACGGTGGCGCAGCTGGTGTCCGGTTACCAAGATCCCGTGGCCCGCGCTTTTGCCGCCGCCGCCCAGAAGCAGGCGGAAACACAAAAGCGCCTGGCGGAAATTGAAAAAAGACTGTCGCCCGCCGTCGTCAGAAGATGCATTCTGATCGACGACCCGATGACGGGGGGCGTGCGATGAAACTTTTCGAAGGCATGCTGACAAAGCGATTCTTGCGCGCCGAAGAAGTTGTTTTCAAGCCGTCTTCGCCGCGGGAACTGTTAGAGATCGTCAGCTATTTGCGTGAAAAAATGGGCCTGTCGTTAGACTCCGGTTTTTCTTTCTCAAGGTCACTGCGTGACGGGTTTATCGTCAGGAATGGCGGTGTCATTGATAACGGCCCAGGTACAGATGGTTTGGCTTTTAAGTCTGGCCGCTATTTTGCCGAAGCTAAAAACTTGATACCGGGATACGTTGACCCCGTTTCGGCGCAGTTCAACGCGCTCAGCCAAAAAGTCGACGTCCTGCAGAAAAAAATCGACGACCTCGAAGAACGCAGCCGTCCCAAGACAGGCGTCGTCAAGACAGTGATCATACAATAAGGAGTTTCAAACATGCGTATCTACGACAGCCGCCAGCCGCCATCAAAAGACTTTCTTTGCAGCAACCGCATTTACCTGCGCCCGGAAAACGCGGTCGAAGCGGTGCAGATCATTCGCCACCTTAGCGATAAAATGGGTTTGCCATTCGTTGCGGACGACGACGGCAAACTGACGACGCGCTATATTTCCTGCGCCTGCCGTGAAGGCATCCTGGTCGACGACGGCAAAATCCATATCGATAGCGGCGATGTGAAATATCACGAAAACATGTTTGTCATGACGGCGGCGCAGTTGATCCCGGGCTATGAAACACCCATGGCGGC
>JBFWTA010000299.1:0-2808 GCA_050248075.1 Bdellovibrionales bacterium
GGCGCAATGATTTACGCCGTGCTGGGCGATGCCGACGAAAAAAAGCCCGGCCGCGTCACCTTGCGCGTCTATCACCACCCGCTGGCGGCGGCGGTGCTGGGGGGCGCGGGTTTTCTGGTCGCGGGCGCGCTGCTGGCGTTTTTCCAGCGTCAAAGGCGCGGCGACCATGCGTAAGTCGTGGCGACATGTGCCGGCAATCTTTTTCATGGCGCTGGTGGCCGTTTTTTTCTACGCGCTAATCGGTGCAGAAGACAGCCCGAAAAAATCAACGCCGCTGGCAGGAAAGAACACGCCGGTTTTTTCCCTTGCAACTTTGTCTGGCAAAGCCGTGACCCTGAACAGTTCCGACCTGACAAAGGGCGGGAATATCGCCGCAATCAATTTTTTCGCATCCTGGTGCGTCACCTGCGCCGCGGAGCAAGAGCATTTATCCGTGTTGAGCGATGATTTCGGCGTCGCGGTTTACGGCATCGCTTACAAGGACTCTGTCCCGGCCCTGCAAAAATGGCTGAAGCGGCACGGCAACCCATTCAGGGCCGTCGGGCTTGATCCGAACGGACGCGCGGCGATCGATTTCGGCGTCAGCGGCGTGCCGGAAACCTTTCTGGTCGGCAAGGACGGTCGCATCTTGTACCGTCATGTCGGGGCGATCGACCGGTCGGCGATCGACGACGTGATCGCCCCGCTGATCAAAGTGGAGACGGGCAAATGAAAATCCTGATCACCCTCGCGCTGGCCTGTCTGCTGGCAACCGCCCCGACCGCGGTTGCCATGACGGCATCTGACATTCTGCCAGACCCCATGCAGGAAGCGCGGGCGCGCACACTGACGCACCGCATACGCTGCCCCGTCTGCGCGGGCGAAGCGCTGGACGAATCAAACGCCGCCCTTGCCCGCGACCTGCGCCGTCTGGTGCGCGAACGGATCGCCGCCGGCGACAGCGACGAGGATATATTCCGGTTTTTGCAAGAACGCTATGGCGACGGCATCTTGATGCGGCCGCCCATCGACGCGCGCACAATCATGCTCTGGCTGCTTCCGCTTACGGTCGCCGGTACAGGGCTTTATTCATTCTGGCGGCTGTGCCGGGCGTGTAAAAACGGCGAAGGCGCAAAAGAATGACGTTTTTATATATCGTGATGGCCGTCTTATGCGCCGCCGTGGTCATCAAGGCCGTTTCCGGCCTGCGCGACCGCGACGTCAGGCTGCGCTGGCTGGTCATGCTGACGCTGCCGGGCCTGTCTTTGCCGCTGTACCTGACTCTGGGCGCTCCCGATCAGCGCGGGCAACCGGTGATTTTTTCCGATTTGATTGAGCGCGATATGCGCCAGATGGCCTTGCTGGCGGAACGGCCGATGGAAACCATCCTTGAAAAGAATCCCAATGACGGCGCAGCCCTGGCCAGTCTTGGGAAAATCAGCGCGCGGCTTGGAAAGCACGCGGCGGCGGAAAAGTTTTTTATGCGCGCCCTGCCGAACCTGCAAAAAGACAGCGACGCTTATGCCTTTACCCTGCTGGATCTGGGGCAGACACAAATCGCGCTCGCCAATGGCCGCGTCCCCCCTGCAACCGTAACGCTTTTCGAAGAGCTGCGCATCGTCAACCCAAGAAGCAACCTGTCGCGTCATTATCTGGCGCTGGCCAAGGCGCAAAACGGCCAGCATGCCGAAGCGCTGAAGGAATGGACCAGCCTGCTGCGCGACGTACCGGGCAATATTTACTGGAAAAAGGACGTGCGCACGGAGATGGCGAAATCCCGCGCCGCACTGCGGGAAAAGCCGGCAAGCGCCCAATAGGTTAAAGTTTTTCCTGCGGGCAGGCCTTGCTCATGCGTAAATATTCCTGGCGCGTGTCGATCATCTGCTGGCGCGCCATGCGGGCGCTGTTCATCGTGTTCATGGCATCTGCCAGCGCGGCCTGGATGCCTGCCATCATCTGCTGTTCGGCGCCGGACCGCGCCGCTGCGCCCTGCGGCCGGGGCAGCGGGATGGCGGCGATTTGCGCCTTCATTCTTTCCTCGACCCAGGGGATGAATTCCTTCAGCGTAATAATGTCCGTGTTCACATGGCGCAATTCATGCTGCATTGTCGATTGGTACCGGCAGCTGGACGGGGCGTAACCGCTGGCGATATAGACCTCGGGCGCGTAGGTGACCGTGACCTTGACGCCCGCCGGATAAAGACAGGCCAGATCTTCGCCCTTCCACGTCAGCGTCGCCGTCGCCAGTTCGACCTGCGACGAAATATTGCTGGACGTGATGCCGCCGGTCACGAAAACCTCGTTCGGGCCGTGGGAAAAAACGGTGCTGGTTTTCATCTGCCCCAGCTGCGCGGATGATTTGGCGGACGAAAACACCACGGGACGGTTGTCGAAAAGCACCTCGGTCGTCACGGGTTTGGGATTGGGGGGGCACTGGTCCCTGGGGCGCTCCGCGGGACGGATGATCGCCGGCCGCGGCTGCGATTCGACCACGCCGGAAAAGGCGCCAACGTCGGCATCGACCGTCATGCGGCGCGTTTCCCCTTGTTTTTGATTTTGGCCAGAAAGCCGCCGGCCTTCAAGACGTCGGAAATGCGGTTTTGCAAAAACGCTTCGGTCTTTTCAAAATCCGCAGACCCGCCATTCATCCAGTACAGAGTCGTGGAGGCGATCACGCCCGACAACAATATCCGCTTTGAATAATGGTTGTAATCGGTCGCCGTGTCGCCCGCGTCCCACCAGATCAGGTCGGCGGCATGCCACAGGCGAAAAAGCGCATCGCGCGGCGATACCGCGCGCGCCAGCTGCGGCAGGACGGCGCGGTAAGGC
>JBFWTA010000300.1:0-2802 GCA_050248075.1 Bdellovibrionales bacterium
CCGGTGATCGCCGTCCATGATCCAGGTTACGCGTACATTGTCATGTGTAATACGTTCGGCAATGCGCAAGGCATGTTGCCATGGAACTTCGTCATCATGCTGCCCCTGCAACAGATGAACGGGGCATGAAATTTCAAGCGGCGACCTCAACAGAAGGTGTTGTCGGCCATCCTCGATCAAACGCCTTGTGACAGGCAAAGCCGTTCCGGATGGCGCGCCGGGATCGGGAATTTCACCATCCCGCTCTAGCCGGGCGCGCTGCTCATATGTCATGCGCAGCCACATGAGATCTTCGGTGAAATCGGGCGCGGCGGCAATTCCGATAAGGGCTTTGACCCGTTCCGGGCGTTCGCGCGCCAGCATGAGGCCGATCCAGCCGCCCATGGAGGAGCCCACCAGAATCTGCGGCCCCTCGGTCAGGCGGTCCAAAACGCCGCATGCATCGTCGAACCAATGGCCGATCATGCCGTCCCTGAATTCGCCTTCCGACTGCCCGTGACCGCGATAATCAAAGCGCAGGAAGGAAAATCCGGCCCCGGCACAGCGCTCGGCCAGAAAACCGGCCTTGGTACCGGTCATGTCGGATGCGTAACCGCCCAGAAAAACCACCCCCGCCTTGCCGGAACCACCACGCAGACGTTGATAAGCAAGGCGCCGATCCGGTAAACTAAGAAATTCTGGTATCACAGGTTTTTCCTCATGTCCGCCCAAGCGCGTTCCGCCCAATCTAGCAAGATGCCCATAACGGGCAAGCTGGCGGCGCGTGCGGGGCGCCCCACCATTTTACATGTCTGCGCGCATCTGGATCCCGGCGATCCGGCGCGGGAAACGGTGGACCTGGCCGTTCTTACGCAACGATCCGGCTGGCGTTCGCTGATCGCTTCTTCGGGCGGACTGCTGGTGCCGGAAGCCGAACGCGCCGCCGTGCAGCATACCCGCATGCCGCTGGGCAAGGATAGCCTGTGGGCCGGCTGGCGCAACCGTATCCGCCTGAGCGCTCTTATCCAAAAAGAACGGCCGGTGCTCGTACATGCCCACGGGATCAAGGTGGCGGAACACGCGCTGAACGCCTCGCGCAACCTGCAATTGCCGCTGGTGGTGGACATTACCGCCCCGCCCCCCGACAACGCGCATGCGCACCGCCTTATGAAACGCCTTTCCCGGACACACAGCAGCATTCGCGTGCCTTCGGAATTCATGGCGCACTACATCATCGACACATTCAAATGGCCGCCGCAGGAACTGAATGTCATTCCGACCGGCATCGACCTGCAATGGAACAACCCGGGCATCGTAAGCGCCGAACGCCTGCAGGCGCTCAGCAAATTATGGCGGCTGCCGGAGCAATCGACGGTAATCGTCATGCCGATGCCCTTTATCCCCGGCGGCGGGCATCGGCAACTGCTGGAAGCTCTGACGAAAGTCGGGCGCAGCGATATCTTCATCGTCCTGGTCGGCGACAACCGCCCGGCCGCCGGCTGCCGCGAAGAAATCGAAAAGATGGTCACGGAATACAGGCTGGACGGCAAGGTTATTATGCCGGATTTCTGTCTCGACTGGCCGGCAGCCTGCTGGCTGGCGAATATCGTGGCGGCAACCAACACCGCGCCGCGCGGCCAGGGATTCGAGCTCATCGTGGCCCAGGCCATCGGACGCCCCGTCATTGTCACCGATTGCGGCGCCAACAAGGAAATGGTGCAGGACGGAAATACCGCATGGATCGTCCCGCCGGACGATGTAACCGCGCTCACGAAGGCCCTGGCGGAAGCCATCAATCTCGATACGGCAAAGCGCCTGGATCTCGCCAAGCGCACGCGGGATTTTGTGGCGGAATCGTTTCCGCATGTGAATTGGTTCAATTCCACCATGGAACTTTACGATACGCTTCTGCAGCCTCCTGCGCGCCACAGCCGGGCGGCCGCCGCCTGATGTGACAACACCGCAATGAAAAAAGATTCCGCCAAGGCGTCCGCTGTCGAGCGCCGCCGCAACCCCAAGCGCCGCGCCGAAGACAGGCTGCCCGATTTTCGCGATCTGGTCGAAAATTCGATCCAGGGCATTCTGGTGCATCGCAATTTCAAGCCGCTTTATGCCAACGAGGCCTTTGCCAGGCTGTTCGGCTATCGCCACGCCGATATCATGGCCTTGCCGCTGATCCGGCCGCTGATCCCGCGCGAGACATGGGCGCGGGTGGAGCAGGAGTACGGCGAGCTTGTTCGCGGCCGCCGCAAATCGGTCATTACCCGCGCGCGCGGGCTGCATAAAGACGGGCATGAAATCTGGATGGCCGTGACGGAACGCGTGATCGACTGGCATGGCGAACGCGCCGTGCAGATTAACGCCTTCGACATAACCGGCCAGATGAAGGTGGAGTATGCCTTACTGGAAAGCGAGCAGCATTTGAGGGCGATACTCGAGGTTCTTCCCTACCCGATTTACATTACGCGCCGCAACGACGGGCAATTGCTGTTCGTCAACCGCAAGACGTGCCTTTTATTCCAGAAAAGCGCCAGCCAGCTGCTGAAAAGCAAATCCCTCGATTTCTTCGCCGACCCGAAAGACCGTGAAGAATTAAGCGCCCTGCTGGACAAAGTCGGCGACGTGCGCGAGGTCGAGATTAAAATGAAAACCGCGCATAATCGCGAATTTACCGCCGAAACCGCCGCGATCCTCATGGATTACGGCGGGCATCGCGCGGTTCTGGTGGCGCTGAACGATATTTCACAGCGCAAGCAGCTTGAAGCCGAGCTGTTCCGCGAAGCCAGCACGGACGCTCTCACCGGCATCGCCAACCGCCGTCAT
>JBFWTA010000301.1:0-2796 GCA_050248075.1 Bdellovibrionales bacterium
CTAAGGCGCTGAATTTTTTGGAGCCCATGCGCAATTCCATCGATGCCGTATCGGCGCGCGATTATGCGCTCGAATTCATGGCGGCAGCCTCGATCTGCGGCATACATTTGTCACGTCTGGCCGAAGAGATCGTTCTATGGACAAGCCCCGGTTTCGGCTTCGTCAAATTATCGGAAGCCTTCACGACCGGCAGTTCGATCATGCCCCAGAAACGCAACCCGGATGCTGCCGAGCTTGTCCGCGCCAAATGCGGACGCCTCCTGGGAGCGTTCAGCGCCTTGTTCGTTGTGATGAAAGGCCTGCCCCTTGCCTACGGCAAGGACATGCAGGAGGACAAAGAGCCGCTGTTCGACGCCGCCGATACGCTGGCGCTTTCCCTCGCGGCCATGACCGGCATGGTACGCGATCTTGAGGTCAATCGACCCGCGCTCGACAAGGCTCTTAAGCATGGCTTTATCACGGCCACCGATCTGGCCGACTGGCTGGTGCGCAAACTTAACTTACCGTTCCGCGACGCGCACCACGTGACGGGGCGTATCGTGCGTCTGGCCGAAAAAAACAAATGCACGCTCGATCAGGTTTCGCTGCGGGACATGCAACGCATTCATCCCCACATCACGCAAGACGTGTTTTCTGCGCTCGACCCACGGCGCGCCGCGGAAAGCCGCCGCAGTTTCGGCGGCACGGCACCCAGGCTGGTTAAAAAATCCGTACGGGACGCCAGGCGCCGCTATCTTTGAATTTTACTGGAACGGGCGACCGGACGCCGGCTCGTCAGGCGTCCGGCATCTGCTGCCTCAACCTTCCACCTATCCGGAACGGCTCGATGCGCCGGGCGAGGCCGGTTGCGTCATCGGTCACGATAAAAGCGCCGCACATGGTGGCCTCGCCTTCCGCCGGCGCCATCCGCTCGCCCGGAATCTTGCGGGTGAAGCGCCATATGGAAAGTGCCTTCTTGACGCCTATCACGCTGTCGTAATCGCCGCACATGCCGGCATCGCTCAGATAGGCGGTGCCTTTCGGCAGGATCTGATCGTCGGCGGTAGGCACATGGGTATGCGTGCCGATCACGGCCGAGACGCGGCCGTCGAAGTTATGGCCGAAAGCCATTTTTTCCGATGTCGCCTCGCTGTGAAAATCGAGCAGGATCGCCTGAACGCTGGCGCCGAGCCGGTGCTGCGCGAGCAGTTTTTCGGTGGCGGCGAAAGGATCGTCGAGCGACGGCTCCATGAATAGCCGCGCCATGATGTTGGCGACCAGAATTTTCCGCCCGTCGGGAAGCTGGTGGAGATAGCAGCCTCTTCCCGGCGTGCCTTCCGGATAATTGAGCGGTCGGATCAGGCGGGGATCGCGGTCGATGGTGCCGAGCAGCTCTTTCTGGTCCCACACATGGTTCCCGGTCGTCAGGCAGTCGGCGCCGAGCGCGTAAAATTCCTGCGCGATCTTGTCGGTGATGCCGAAACCGCCGGCGGCGTTTTCCGCATTGATGATGACGACATCCGGCTTGAGACGCGTCTTGAGAGCCGGAAGGTGGCGGGCGACGCCGTCCCGGCCGCTGCGGCCCATAATGTCGCCAAAAAAAAGGATACGCATGCTTGTGACTTTAAACTCTTGGCTGTGAGATCCTGGTTATTAGGATATTACACTTTTGCACGATAACCGCTAATACCTAACGGCCAACAATTGACAGCTATCGATGATCCGCGAATTCGCCCCGGCCAAAATCAATCTTTACCTGCACGTCACCGGCCGGCGGCCGGATGGCTATCATCAGCTTGACAGCCTTACGGCTTTTGCCGGTGTCGGGGATGAAATCCGGCTGGAACCGGCGCCGCGCTTCGATTTTATCGTCGACGGGCCGCAGGCCGCAGCGCTCAGGAGCGAGACGGACGATAACAATCTTGTGGTGCGCGCCGCGCGCGCCCTGGCGGAACATACCGGCAAGGCGCTCGATCTGCGGTTAACCTTGATTAAAAATCTTCCGGTGGCCTCGGGCATCGGCGGAGGGTCGAGCGATGCGGCGGCGGCGTTGCGCGCGCTGGCGCAACATTGGGGCTTGGCACCGGATGACATGCGGCTGCTCGAAGTCGCCGCTTCCTGCGGCCAGGATGTGCCGGTCTGCCTGGCTATCGAAAATTGCTACATAACCGCCGATGGCATGGCGCCGGGCCCCGAACTGCCGCATACCCATATCGTGTTGGCAAATCCCGGCATGGGGCTGGGTACGGCCGGCGTCTATCAGGCCTTTCGGGAAGGCGGCGATCGTTTTTCCCCTGCGGCACGGTTGAAAGAAATCCCACGGGATGCCGCAGAACTTGCCGCCATGCTTAACGATAGACACAACGACCTGGCCCCAGCGGCCCTGCGCCTCATGCCGGAAATAAGCCGTGTGATCGATGCCCTGCAGGCCAGCCCGGGTTGTCTCCTGGCCCGCATGTCAGGCAGCGGCGCCAGTTGCTTCGGTCTGTACGAAGGCCGCGACCATGCCAGGCGGGCCGCGGTCGATATACTGGCGGCGCATCCAGGCTGGTGGGTTATTCAAAGCCATATTCCGTCGCGCCGCGACCGGCGCCGGGGCATATAAAAGGGATATAATGATTTTTCCGCGTCGCGTCGTTTTTAAAAATAACTGTTTTTGACTGCTTTTCTTGCAACATAGTAATGAAATAAAAATTTAATAATTTACCATTTTGAATAATTTTATTTCTCAATTTTTAAAAACGAAATTTTTTTTCTTGTAATAAATTATCTTGCGAATGAATATCTAAGAAAGTGTCTAGCGCGTGTTTTATAAAA
>JBFWTA010000302.1:0-2795 GCA_050248075.1 Bdellovibrionales bacterium
AATCCCAGGCTTCGTCATGCCAGTTGCGTCCGCGGTCGGACGGCGTCTCGCCGTCATCGCCCGGCTGTTCGCTGGCGCGGCCTTCTTCGGGCTCCTTGTTTTCGGCGTTAGCTTCACCCGCCCCGGTTTCCGGCTCGCCCTGCTGGCCTTCGGCTTCGGACGGCGACATCTGTTTTTCGTCCTGCTCGGCGCCGGACGACCCTTCGTCCTTTTCCTCGCGCGTTTCGCCTTCTTCTTCCTTGCCGGGCATTTCCATATCCATCGCTTTCAACAGGCGATGGGTTTCCGCGGCATAGGCTTTCTGGTCGGACATAAGCCCCTGCAGATTACCGAAACTGGCGCCGGCGCGTTCTTCGATCCAGGCGCGCCAGAGCTCGGCGGCGCGCCTGGCCGAAGGCGGCAGCGGATGGCCGGAGAATTTTTCATAAGCCAGAAGACGCAGCACATCCGCCAGCGGCACTTCGGCTTTCGCGCCGGCCCGCGCGAATCCCTGCTGCCGGCATTTTTCCTCGAGCAGCGCGGCGATATTCGCGGCAACCCCTTCCATCTGCCGGGCGCCGAGCCCTTCGCAGCGCGCCTGCTCGAGCGCCTCGAACGCGCTGCGGGCCACGGCCGAGGCCGGCGCTTCCCTGGCATGCAGCCTGGCGTCGTGATGGCGCAGCCTGAGCGCCACCGCATCGGCCGCGCCGCGCACGAACGCAACTTCGGCATGCGGCAACCCGGCCGAAGGCAACGGTACCCTCACGCGCGAGCCCGATACGCCGGAAGGCTCCGTCGTAAAGCCGACTTCCAGCTCCGTCTTATGGCCGATGGCCTTGATCGCCAGAGCCGTTGCACGTTTGAAAATTTCGACCGGGGTGTCCGTCGTCATCCGGCTAATTCGCCAGCCTGCCGGCCGGCAGCTCGGCATTCATGCAGCGCTGATAAAACTCGCCGATGGCCGCGCGCTCGCTTTCGTCGCATTTATTAAGGAAGCTCAGGCGGAAGGCGGTGCCGGGATCGCCGAAAATCTCGGTGTTCTCGGCCCAGCTGATCACCGTTCGCGGCGACATCACGGTAGAGATATCGCCCTGGATAAAGCTCTGGCGCGTAAGATTCGCCAGCGCCACCATGGCCCGCACCTGTTCCCGCCCCTGCGGATGCTTTTTCTTGTTGGCGAAAGACGGCACCTTGGCGAGGACGATTTCCACTTCCTCGTCTTCCGGCAGGTAATTGAGCGTGGCGACGATGTTCCAGCGGTCCATCTGGCCCTGATTGATCTGCTGCGTGCCGTGATAAAGCCCGGTCGTGTCGCCGAGACCTATGGTGTTGGCGGTCGCGAACAGGCGGAAAGCCGGATGCGGGTGAATGACGCGGTTCTGATCGAGCAGCGTAAGCTTGCCTTCCACTTCCAGCACGCGCTGGATAACGAACATCACATCCGGTCGGCCGGCATCGTATTCGTCGAACACAAGCGCACAGGCATGCTGCAGCGCCCAGGGCAGCAGGCCTTCGCGGTATTCCGTGACCTGCTTGCCGTCCTTCACCACGATGGCGTCCTTGCCGATAAGGTCGATGCGGCTGATATGGCTGTCGAGATTGACGCGGATGCACGGCCAGTTAAGGCGCGCCGCCACCTGTTCGATATGCGTGGACTTGCCGGTGCCGTGATAGCCTTGCACGATCACGCGGCGGTTATGCGCGAACCCCGCGAGTATGGCGAGCGTGGTGTCGTGATCGAAGCGGTAGGCATCGTCGATATCCGGGACATGTTCGCCGGCCCTGGAGAATGCGGGCACCTGCAGATCGGTGTCGAGGCCGAAGGTCTGGCGCACCGATACCTTGATATCGGGCAGGCCCTTTTCGTCGCTGTCGGAAATTTCGGTCGTGGTGCGCAATGCCATTTTTGTTTCTTTCGAGCGATTAAATGTAGATCGAGAATGCCATCCCGGGGGCGGAGGCCGCAACGCCAAATTTGGCCGTCAGGCGCTCTCGCCATCTTCATAGATGTCGCGCAGAATGGCAAAAGCCTGATTGATGCCCTTGAATTTTTCGCTCGCTTCCGCGCTGCCGCCATGGAGATCGGGATGATAGCGTTTTACCAGCGCCCGGTATTGCGTCTTGATGGCGGCGAATGTTACCGGCGGCGCGATATCCAGAACCGCCAGCGCATCGCGCTCGACCTGGGGCATTGGCGGTGCGGCCGGCGCCTCGTTCGCCTTGTCGCTGAAAAATTCGCGCATCACAGCGTCGTGCAATTGCTGTTCACGGATTTTCCATTCGCCCATCGGCCAGGTCGGGCGTTCCCAGACCGTGGCGTTGCGGATATGGGCCTCAATCTCGGCACCGTTCATGCCGGCAAAATAGTCCCAGGCGGCGTTATAAGCCCGCACATGGCTGAGGCAGAAAAAATAATAATCCGTGAGCGCGCGGTTTTTGGGCGCGCGGTAATCGCCGGTTTCGCTGCAGCCGGGGCAATCGCAGGCGCGGGTTTTAACCGGGCGGTCGAGCGTCTCGAAATAACGGTCGTTTGCGGATGACATGGTCATAAGCTTTATATTGTATCATGCTTCTGGTTTATGAATATTTGCTTTTTGCCAACGGCCGTAAACTCCATGATTTCATCTTCTTACCGGGATCGCATCCAGCAAAAGCTCTCTGCGGCGTTATCGCCGGTGCAGCTCGAAATCATTGACGATTCCACCCGCCACCAGGGCCATGCCGGCCACGATCCCCGCGGCGAAACACACTTTAAAATCAGGATTGTCAGCTCGGCCTTTTCAGGCCTCGGTCCCGTCGCGCGGCACCGGCTGGTT
>JBFWTA010000303.1:0-2793 GCA_050248075.1 Bdellovibrionales bacterium
CGCGCAAACTGAAGCTGATCGTGGATGCCGGTGGCAAAGCCCTTGTTCAGCATCCCGAAACCGCATTCGCAAGCGCCATGCCCGAGGCGGCACTTCGGGCATGCCCCGGCGCTGAAACTCTGAGTTTGGCGGAAATTGCCGCTTTTCTGAAAGAGGCCCAGTCATGAGCGCCGCGGCTCCCGTTCATTTTTTACTGGTCGATGATCTGGAAGAAAATCTCTTGTCGCTGGAGGCGCTGCTGCGGCGGGATGGACTTGTGCTTCTTAAAGCCCGCTCAGGTACCGAAGCTCTGGAACTTCTTCTCAAGTATGAAGTTGCCTTGGCCTTGCTGGATGTGCAGATGCCGGGTCTGGATGGATTCGAACTTGCCGAGCTTATGCGCGGTACAGAACGGACACGGCCGGTGCCGATTATCTTTTTGACGGCGGGCAGTGCCGACCGGCAGCGGCGTTTTCGCGGTTACGAAGCCGGGGCCGTCGACTTTCTTCACAAGCCTATTGAACCCGACATATTGCGCAGCAAGGCTGGAGTTTTCTACGATCTGTATCGCCAGAAGCAGGAACTGGCGCGGCAGCGCGACACCCTGAAGATTGCTTCCGAGGAAAATGCCCGGCTGCTTGCCGAAAGCCGCCAGTACGCCGCGGCGCTGAAAGATGCCGATCGCAGGAAGGACGAATTTATCGCAACCCTGGCGCATGAGTTGCGCAACCCGCTGGCCCCTATTCGCAATGGGCTGCAGATATTGCGCATGTCGCCGGCGCCGGATGTATCGGTTAAGGTGCGTGATATGATGGACCGGCAGTTGACCCATATGGTGCGGCTCATTGACGATCTGCTCGATGTCTCGCGTGTCAGCCAGGGCAAGATCGATCTGCGGCGGGAACACGTTTCGCTGCAGGAAATTCTGGAATCTGCCGTGGAATCCAGTCGCCCGTTTATCGAGGCGGGGCAACACACCCTCATTCTTGAAATGCCCGAAGAAAAGATATGGGTCGATGCCGACTTTACGCGTCTCGCGCAGGCGGTAAGCAACCTGCTGACCAACGCCGCCAAATATACAGAGAACGGCGGCAGAGTTATACTTTCGGCGCATGCCGAAGGTTCGAATGCCCGAGTCGCAGTTACCGATAACGGTTGCGGCCTCGCCCCCGATATGTTGTCCAAGGTGTTCGAGTTATTCACCCAGGTCAACAACAACAAATCACGTTCGAATGGCGGGCTGGGTATTGGTCTCGCTTTGGTCAAGCAACTGGTTGAAATGCATGGAGGTGCGGTCATGGCGGAAAGTGCGGGACTTGGCAAAGGCAGTACATTCACATTATCACTACCGCTTTCCGCAGCCGGAACTGGAAAAAAGATGGTCGATAAACCTGAAATCGAAATAGCCAGCCAACATCCGCCGCTGTGTGTTCTCGTGGTCGATGATAACATCGCTTCTGCAAAGACGACAGGCTGGATGCTGGAACTGATCGGACACGAGCCGACGCTGGCGCATGACGGCAAGGAGGCTCTGACGGCGGCCCGCCAGCTGCAGCCTGATGTCATTGTACTCGATATCGGTCTGCCGGGAATGAATGGCTATGACGTATGTCGCGAATTGCGCAAGGACCCGCTTTTTGAAAATACCGTCCTGATCGCCCAGACCGGCTGGGGCCAGGAACGCGACCGGCAGCAGGCGCGCGAGGCGGGATTTGCCCATCATCTTGTGAAACCGGTGAAGTTCGAGGAATTTTCAGCATTGCTGGGCAAAATCCAAACCGCCAGGAGGGCGTAAGTAGATAATAAGATAAAAGCTGTGCGCCGATATCAATGGCCCGTAGGGTAGGGCATAATCCGGATCGATTCGATATGATAGGGAAAAAAATTATTTTCTGAGCCGGTAGCCGGTCTTGAATATCCAGGCAATGATGCCGAGAGAGGTCGCGGTAAAGACCGTTATCATAGTGACGCTGGTGCCGAGACTTACGTCGCCTTTTTCATAAAAACTCCACCGGAAACCGCTGACGAGATAAACGACCGGATTCAGCAGCGATAGCTGATACCAGAAAGCCGGGAGCATCTTGATCGAATAAAAACTGCCGCCCAGAAATGTAAGCGGCGTGATGATCAGCAGGGGGATCAGCTGCAGCTTCTCAAACCCGTCGGCCCATATGCCGATGATGAAACCCATCAGGCTGAAGGTCACGCTGATCATAACCAGAAAGAATATCATCCAAAAGGGATGGGCGATGTGCAACGGAACGAAAAACGCCGCGGTTGCCAGAACGATAATGCCGATGATGACCGATTTTGTGGCCGCCGCGCCGACATAGCCCACCACGATTTCCCAGAAGGACAGGGGAGCAGATAAAATTTCATAAACCGTTCCGGTGAATCGCGGAAAATAGATGCCGAACGACGCGTTCGAAATGCTCTGCCCGAGAATGGTCAGCATGATTAGGCCCGGCACGATGAAGGCGCCATAGGGCACGCCGTCAATGGCCTCGATCCGCGATCCGATCGCTGATCCGAAAACGATGAAATAAAGAACGGTCGACAATACGGGCGAGGCGATGCTTTGCCCCAGGGTGCGCAACGTGCGCCCCATTTCAAATGCATAAATCGCCCGGATGCCGCGGTAATTCATGGGGAACCTATGACCTGGATAAAAATGTCTTCAAGGCTGCTTTGGCGGCTTTCTATATCCGCTGGGCGAATGCCGCTTTTTCCAAGCGCATCCATCAGATCCGAAACATCGTGATCGTCCCGGTGCATGTTATAGGTATAAATCAGCGCCCTTCCGTTATCGGAGAG
>JBFWTA010000304.1:0-2781 GCA_050248075.1 Bdellovibrionales bacterium
TTTCCGATCCTTCCTTCGATATCGCTCCCTTATTCGCAATGTTTCCCGGCTTGAAGCAGGCCTGTGATGCGCAGTGAATCATAAGACCGGACTTCAGGAAAAAATTCGGCAAACTTGTCGCGCGCCGCCTGCTTGAGGGCAAGCTCTTCGACCGGCACGGCACTCCTCGTGCGCATGCCGTCGAGCTTGCCGCGTGGCTTGGATTGTCCCCTACGGACGCTTACCCCAGCTATGCCGCCGCCTTAGAACAGCGTGAAACGTTGCGTGAAGCCCGCAAGCAAAAAGAAAGAGAACAGCAAAAGGCTTGGCACAGGCAAGAGAACGGCAAAAAAACCGCACGCCAAATCGGAAACGAGCGCAAAAATATCATGTCCCGGGCCCGCATCGCACGGGAAGAAGCCGCCATGCAGGAATTACTGGAAGCCAATTACGCTCATAACGACACCGCACATCCGCATCGGCACAATGATCTTGCCATCTCCGCTTATTTTTCATTTTTACAGAACGAGGCGGTTAAAAGTGCGGAAATGTCGTTAGCTATCGATGGTCTTCTGCGGGAATCCAACCAAACCACAACCGCCGCATTTGAATGGCTGGACAATGCCGAAACGTATTTTCGGCAGAAAAAACAGGAAGCCGAACAGGAAAAAGCCCGGCAGGCCCTTGGCCAGATTATCAGGGACATGGAACTTTCCGTGACGCTTGCCGAAACCGGTATAGCGGCGATTGAGGCGTGGAAATCCGAATCTCAGAGTATTTTCAGCCGCGCCCTTAAAGATCAGGCGCGTCTTCTGCGTCAGGAGAAGGAACGGCGGCAACGCGAGCGGAATCTGTTCCTTTTAAGAGATCGCCAATCCGAACTCGCCGCCATGGAAAAGCAGAACGCTCGAAATCTGAACGATTTAAACGCCACTCGCGAGGCGTGGGAACGGCACGTAGCCGACACGTCCGCAGCAATGAGAACGATAGCCGCGCAGATCAGGCAATGCGCCGCCGATGAAAAAAATAAAGAGCGTTTAAAGGTGCTTCGGGCTGATATGAAACATGAGGCCGCACGTGCCGCCTCAGATATACGGGCTATCGAGTCACTGAAGACTCAAGTGATAAATGTCGAGGACCAAGCGGTACACCGTCATGCATGCATCGCGAAACAATTCAAGGACATGTCCTTTCAGGATCAAGACGGGCCAATATACCGCGATCTGTCACATGCATTTCCTGCTCTTATAGCCGCCGCTGAAAACCGGCACGGCGTTTCCGGCCTCAACGGCCTGATCGGCCTTATCCCGGAAGCTTATCGCGACAATCCAACCGACCTGCGAGCAAAACTGGCGGAGATGGCGGCCACCGGCCGGGCTTATGACCCGGCAACGGGTAGGCCGAAAGTCATGACATCCCTTTTGTTGATCGCCTTCAAGGCCTCCGCCGATCCCGCCGCTCTATTTCCGGAATACGAAGAGGCAAACAGAATTGCCCAAGCTCTCACAAACTGCGCCCAAGCGTTTGCTGGTCTCGTAAAAGAATATTCGAGCAATATTGCTCGATCTAGGATACGCCACACCGAGACGACGGCGTTTGGCTACAGCCTTGCCCGAAAACTTCACATCTCCAATCTAAAAAAATATGCCCCCATGATCGGCACATGCCAGCAACTGTTTGCTGGCTATGTCTCCCCTGCCCTAAACGGCATACCGACGCCCGAAGCCCAGCTTCTGATCTGGCTGCTTAAAGTTCCCATCGACAAAGTCCGACAGGCCATCCCCGACCTTACCCCAGACTGGCAACCATCCGCCCCACCGCCTGCCCAGGCCAAACGGTCCACCTCGAAATCGGCGTTCTCGTTGAGCAATGCAACTGCATAATGAGATGTTTCTTCTCAACCGGGATTGACCCACTTAATCCGGCAACGTCGCCCCAGCATTAAATTCAATCATATACTTCAGAAATCAGATCTGCACTTTGCATTTTTTTCTGTCTCATTTCTGGTCTCTGTGGAACTTTCTCTGCCCGTAAAGCAGAATTTTCTGTTTGATTAAACAACACGGAATATATCCGGTCCAACGCACCGATTTCCGTCCAATGCAAAATCTTGCGATGCGCCAATCCATTGTCGGCCGGATCGTCTTTGCGTCGCACACCACTCAAACGCCGCAAAACAAGATCGATACTTTTTCGGATTTCCATCTGCTGACCACGCCCGATGAATTGATTAGCTTTTGGCGCCAACGGTTCGACTTGCTGCCATTCGATGTCCGTCAAATCGGCAGGATGCTCCTGCGCTTTCCTTTCATTCTGAATACGATAATTGGTATTCCATTTAATATTCAATGCCGCCGTCCGAATAGCCAAGCGCCGATTCATAAGCCTGGTCTCTTCGGCATCATCGAAGGGGTAGTGAGAACTTGACTTAATGATCTTTCCCTCCGGTGTTAGCCAGGCAATCCGTGTCTTATAAATATCGGGATAAAGGAAATCGAGCACGACATGAAGGCGTTTGAAGTTTTCTATTGTGTCTAAAGCAAGGGCAATAACGGCCTGTTCGCTGGCATTTCGTATACTCTCGAGGCCGTAATATCCGTTTTTTTGAATTAACGGCACGACATGGTGGTAACATGCCCTTACGTAAAAAGTATAAGCATCGTCTTCTAATATTCCGATTTCTGATTCTGCTTTAACCGTCCCGTCGTGATAAACGGATGGTAAACCGATAATATGTTTTCGAACTTCTTCAACTTGGTTAGCAGAAACCTTTAATTCACGAGCCAGGTCATGTGCGCATTT
>JBFWTA010000305.1:0-2780 GCA_050248075.1 Bdellovibrionales bacterium
ACCAGATCGTCGAAATCCAGAAGGTTCAGCGCCTTTTTGCGGGCGGTATAGCGTTCCAGCACGGCGTCGGAAAGACGCAGCAGGGATTCCGTACCACGCGCGGCGTTATGCGTGCGGATGATTTCATCGCCGGCCAATAAACGATCGGCTTCGACACGCAGGGCGTCTTCGGCCCCTGCTGCCGCCTTGCTGGTCATTTTTTTTCTGATCTCGCCGTCCTTGGTCACGAAAGCCGCGCGGTAGTCCTTGTAAATTTCCGTGCGCTGGTCGGGGTTCATCAGCCAGGCTTTGACGACCTGTGCCTTTTCAAGGTCCGCCGCGCTGCCGCCCGCCAGAATTTCCGCCGCTTCTTCCAGCGCCTTGATGTCCGGCGCCCGGCCGTTCAGGCCGAAATCGCTGTTCAGCTGCTGTTGCAACAAATCGCTGTTCGATTTCGGGTCGACGCCCAGATAAGCGTAAACCTTGGCGATGGTCTGATCAACGCCGCCGTCGCGGTCGATCAGCGTCAGTAATTCGCCGCGGCGATAGGTGATTTCGCCCATCAGGTCGGCAAAGGCTTCTTCGGAGACTTCCGGCGTCACCATGCGCACGGCGCGCGCCAGGGGCGTATGCGGGTTCTGCTGCGTTTCCTGCAAAACATCCGCTTGCGCTTCGCGCAAAAGATCCGCCGCCGTCTGGTCGTCCATGACGTCGAAATAGGGCGGCACTTTGGTTTCCACCGGGAAACGGCGGATCAGATCCTGCGCGAAGGCATGTATTGTTTGGATGCGCAGGCCGCCGTGCGTGTCGAGAAACTTGGCAAACAGGCGGCGCGCGGTCGCGGTCATTTCGTCATCGGGTTTTTCGCCGGTCAGCGCCTTCAGGCGTTTATTGAGGTCTTCGTCCGGACAAGTCGCCCAGAGGCTCAACTCTTCGCGGATGCGGATGGTCATCACAGCGGCAGCGGCGCGGGTGAAGGTCAGGCATAAAATTTCATCCGGCTTGGCGCCTTCCAGCATCAAGCGCAGCACGCGGTCGGTCAGAACCTTGGTCTTGCCGGTGCCGGCAGAGGCCGTGACCCAGGCGCTGACGGAAGGATCAGAGGCGCGGCGCTGCACGCGGCCAGCGTCGGGACGTCTGGGAACGGGCGTTTTCTCAGAAGATGGCGGAACGCTGTCGTCTGTCATGACTTTTTCGGTCCTTGCGCTTTTTTCGCGGATTTCCTGGCGGATTTCTTTTTGGGCGGCGGCGGAACGGGGTCAGCGGGTTTGCGCTTTTCCGTTTTCGACACCATCGACCATTCGCCGGTGCGCGCCAGATGCGCATAAGGCATATAACGCGGCACAGCGTCGGCGCGGGGCGCCGGCAGATAAGGCGTCGATTGATCGTTGAAAGCCTTCATCAGCTGCGCGACGCCTTCTTTCGCGGCGGCGACCAGCGATTCCGGGTCGGCCTTGACGTCGGTGATCTCGGCTGCAGGCCGGCCGCCCGACAGTTTCCAGTACTGCAAAGCCTCGACCGCGACATCTTTGTCGACGCCATTAAAACCGCCGTCGATGGCGATCAGTGCTTCAAGCGTCAGCTGCGGCGACAGGCCGCTTTCCACGTCTTTTTGCGTCGGTACCGCGCCGGTTTTATAATCGATGATCGATATCTTGCCATCATCATCGGCGTCGATGCGGTCGGCGATGGCGGTCAGGGTAAAGGATTCGCCGCCGCCCAGATCAAAGGTCAGCTTGCCACGCACCTCGGTGCCCAGCGTATGCGACAATTCGCGGCGGTTATTCTCGAACTTGACGAACCATTTGGCGATACGTTCGAACCGTGGCCACCAGAAGGCCTGAACGACCGGGCTGGACATGCGCGATTTAAAAGCGTCGGCGCCCATCTTCAGCAATTCTTCCTCGGCGTTTGGCGGCAGTTTATCGGGATATTTGCGCACGAAGGCGTCCAGCGCCGCGTGGGTGAACATGCCTTTTTCATTGGCGGCCGGGGCGGCGTCGATCGGCGCCTTGGGCCGCAGTTTCAGCACATAACGCGCATAAACGCTGTACGGATCGCGCATCAGGTTTTCAACCGCCGTCACCGGCAATTCTTTGGGTCGCAGCGCCGGGTCCGGGCGCGGTTGCGGCGGCGTAATCGGCGTCACCGCGTCCGGCGCGTGCAGCGCGGCGTTGATTTCGACCAGCTGTTCCTTGCTGGTCAGGTCTTTTTCGATGCCAGCGCCGCGCAAGACCATGACCAGACGGGTCAGAAACGGCGACGCCGCCGCCGGCGCGGAGCCGTTGCGCATCGCGCGCGACAAAATGACGCGCGGCGACGACAGGGCCAGCGCAAAGTGATGCGCGCTTTTGCCGATAGATGCATCGGCGGGGGGCAGACCTGCGGCCACGACCATTTCCGGCGACAGCCACGGGTTTTGCGCGGGATGGGGCGGCCAGACCTCGTCGTTCATGCCGGCCACCAGCGCGACGTCGAATTTTTGCAAAGCCGCTTGCTGCGGCGTCAGGATTTTCAGGCGCGGATGACGGTTCAGATCGGCGGGCACCGCGACGCCGCGCATCAAGCCGCGCAGGACGTCGGCGTAATCGGCCCCGGTCACAGGCGGAAGATCGGCGGCCTCGATGCGCAGGTTTTAAAGAAAACGCGCCAGCGCCGCGCCGTCCTTGCCTTGCCACAGGGCGGATGACGGCGTCTTGCCGCCGGGCGCGGGCGCAGCGACGCTTTCAGAAAAACGTATATGCGCGTCGATAAAATCAGTAAAAGGCCGCGGCGCGCTTGACGAGATGAGGGAGAAAAAT
>JBFWTA010000306.1:0-2766 GCA_050248075.1 Bdellovibrionales bacterium
GCGCCGACCAGCCCGGCGCGGTCAATCGCGAAACGCACCGGCAGGTTTTGCAAAGCAACGTCATGCATCACCTGATCATAGGCGCGTTGCAAAAACGTTGAATAAATGGCGCAAACGGGCTTATACCCTTCGGCCGCAAGGCCGGCCGCGAAGGTGACCGCGTGCTGTTCGGCGATGCCGACGTCAAAACAGCGCGTAGGGTGCGCTTTGGCGAAAAGGTCAAGCCCCGTACCCGACGGCATGGCCGCGGTGATGGCGACAATTTTGTCATCCGCCGCGGCCGCCTTGATCAATGTATCGGCGAAAACGCGGGTATAGCTGGGCGCGGCGGGTTTTGCTTTTACCTGCTGGCCGCTGACGACGTCGAATTTGGCGACGCCGTGCATTTTGTCGGGCGCAGTTTCGGCAGGCGCATAGCCTTTGCCTTTTTGCGTCACGACGTGAATTAAAATCGGCCCGTCATGCGCCGTGTCGCGCACGTTTTCAAGGACGGGCAACAGATGGTCGAAATTATGCCCGTCGATGGGGCCGACGTAATAAAAACCCATTTCTTCGAACAGCGTCCCGCCCGTCACCATGCCGCGCGCGAATTCTTCGGCACGCGCCGCCGCGGTTTTTAAGGGGCGCGGCAATTTGCCGGTGATTTTCTTGCCCAGTTCGCGCAGCTGGATATAGGGCCCCGATGAAATCAGCCGCGACAAATAGGCGCTCATCGCGCCGACCGGCGGGGCGATCGACATGTCATTGTCGTTCAAGATCACGATCAGCTTGCTGTTCATCGATCCTGCGTTATTCATGGCTTCATAGGCCATGCCCGCGCTCATCGCGCCGTCGCCGATGACGCAGATCACCTTGTTGCCCGCGCCGGAAAAATCCCGCGCCACCGCCATGCCAAGGCCCGCCGAAATGCTGGTCGAGCTATGCGCCGCGCCGAAGGGGTCGTAAACGCTTTCAGAACGCTTGGTGAAACCTGATAAGCCCCCGCCCTGGCGGATGGTATGGATACGGTCACGGCGTCCGGTCAGCATTTTATGCGGATAGGCCTGATGCCCAACGTCCCAGATCAGCCGGTCGGCGGGCGTATTGAAAACGTAATGCAAAGCGACCGTCAATTCGACCACGCCCAGCCCCGCGCCCAGATGTCCGCCGGTGACGGAAACGGCGTTGATCATGTCGCGGCGCAGATCATCCGCGACGCGCGGCAAATCGGCAGGCGGCAGACCGCGCAGGTCGGCGGGAAAAACGATTTGGTCCAAAAGCGGGGCGGCGGTCATGAGGCGGGCTTTCATCGGTGATACGTATTGTTTGCATATGTAATTCTAATACCCTGAAAAATCAAAGCTTTTATGGATTATCTCTTTTTGATTTACGCAAAAAATTGACATAAGGCGTGAATCTGCTTAAAGTTTTCAAATTGCTAAGATATTCAAGGAAAGATTCCATGGGGCTCTGGTCGCTCAACAGCATTTTACGGCCCACACCGCAAGACGACGCGGAACAGCGTCGCAAGCTGGGCGTTAAACTGACAAAGCTGATGCGATTATACGAACCCAAAGACAAAGAAAGAATCCTGAACCTGATCAAATCAGGCGCAGATGTGAATATTCGCGGCCCCGAAGATTTCACGCCGCTTATCTGTGCTGCGGCCAAAAATGATCGTGACATTTTCATGGCCCTGATCATGGCCGGGGCCGATGTGTCGTGCACGACGACCCACGGCGACACCGCATTGATGTGGCTGCCGCACAAAAGCGACGATGTGGTCATGGCGGAAGCCCTGCTGCAAAGAGATCCGTCCCTGTTAAGTCATCTAAAAAAAAATAACTGGGGCGCGCTTCATCTGGCGGCTTATTTCGGACGCGCAGCGCTGACGCAATATCTCCTGGATAAAGGCGCGGATTATAAGCAAACAAACAATGATCAGATGACGCCACACGGTGTTGCGCTTAAAAATGGTCACCTGGAGGTCGCCGCGCTGATCGAACGACGCGAGCGGGCCGATGCCACGCCCAAATTCGGCGACTACGTCGTCGTTGATGACATGAATGTCAAAACATCGATCGGCGACGGATTGACGGTGACGTTCAATTTCCTGACGCAGCAAGCGCTGTACCGCGACCCGATGAAGCCCGACGCCGTCGTTGCCGTTTCCGCTTTTGACACCTTTCCCAACAAAAGCCTGATTAAAGACGCGCATGCGGCCTTGATTGTTAAATGCCCGCAAACGCTTGCGCCTGCGCCATTCGTCTGCGGCAAGAAAATGGGGATCATCCTGTCATGACCGTGCCGTTTTTAAGAACAGCGACCGAAGCCGACCGCGCGGGACTGATCAAAGCCTACCGCGCCGCCTGGGTATCGCAGCGCGCGCACGCGGGCGTCGACGGCCATACGGATTTGTCGCATGTCGATTTCAACGCCATGCTGCCCGCCGACCTTGACAAGCTGAAGCCAGATGAAATCCTGCGCGTCGCAACCCTGCCCGTCGACGGGCACGAGGAAATCGCCGGATATTGTTTCGGCAAGATGCTGCGCGAAGAAGATTATCCCGGCTATTTCGAAGACGCGTCAAAGGTCGTGGAAATCAAGCGCATCTTCACCGACCCGAATTACCAGCGTCTGGGCCTTTTAAACACCTATTGCCGCGCCATCGTCGGATTCGGGCTGGGTCAGGGCGCGACGCAGGTCTATGTCTGCACGCCGTCGAAAAATACTTTTGAACATGAATGGTTTTATCGCTACGGCTTCGACATTCATTCGCAAGAAGCC
>JBFWTA010000307.1:0-2763 GCA_050248075.1 Bdellovibrionales bacterium
TAAAGCGCATGGCGATGCTGCAGGGCGGGCGTGATCGCGGCAGTCATTTCCAGAGCCTTGTCGCCAGGCGTCACGCCACGTTCGATATGATTCATCGCGGGTTGCGTAAAAAAACGGCGGTAATCGTCATCCAGAAAATAATAGTCAAAACCCGGCGTTTTTTGCCAGCGATAGGCGATATAAGCCGCAAAGAACGTCTGGAGGTTTGCGGTTGTGCCGTCGTTTGCTGCTTTTTGACAGCCATTCAGCAATTCCTGGCGCGATGGCGCGTCCAGGTCCATGACGCCCAGCGCCCAGACGGCGTCGGGCGTGCCTTTGTGCCCAAAAGAAAAATAATCCATTGGCTTTGACGACGCGTTCAGCTCGAAAGGGTCAGTGGTCATGGGGGATGTCTCCGTACTACGTTTTGGCATGCTTAACATATTAAAAATATGAATGCAAATATGTATACATACATGAGCCGGGCCAAAAAATACCTTGATATTTCAAATAGATTATATATTTCAATAACTTAAATGAAAGTTCTCGACTTGCTGTCCGACTCGGTATAAAAATACTGACCGCGCAACGAAGATCATTTTTAAATCACGACGCCATGCTTTTATGCAGCAGGCTTTTGCGTCCAAGTGTCGTGCGGTGTCATGAAGGGTGTAATACAATGCAGTTTGAACTGACGGGTTTGCCAGACCAGCCGATTTTCCGCGACGCTTTCAAGGCCGGGTGGACAAAATACCTCCAGCTGTTTTCCGGTCAGGAAAACAATGCCGCCAAGCAATTCGCCAAGGGACCTGTTTCCATGGCGCGCCTGATCGCCGATCACGGCGGTGAAACGCGTTATGCCGCGGCTGCAGCCTGTCTGGCGGGGCCGGCGCTTTTCTGCGACAAACCTTCGGGCGTGGATGCGCGTCTGTGCGCCTTTTCCGCAGAGATTAAAAAATTAAACGACATGTCGCCCGTCCAGCAGCGCGAAGAAGTCGCCAAGCAAAACGGCGATGTGCGCCTGTTTTTTCAGGCCAGCGCGATTTTGCTGATGGAACATCTGGCGGACGCTGTTCTTTCCAAGCGCTTTCCCGATGCCGACAGAAAACGCAGCTATACCGATGCCTTGCAGCTGTATACGGCGGCGCGCGGCGGGCAGGATGTGTACAAGCTGGATACCCGCTTTGAAATCGCCGCGATGAAGGTGGATATTCAGATGAATGACCATCTTCATCTGTGGGATGTGCAAATGCGCCGGGCCGCTAATGCAGGCCTTTGATATCACTGCCCTATTTCCTATTTATAAGGCTTGACTTTTAGTTACGGAAAAATATAATATATTCCGTAAAAATAAAAGGAAGCCGCGCATGTCAGAAAAAGAAGAATCCCTGAAACAAAAATGGGTGGATGATACGCCCAGAGTGTCGATCCTGAAACGCCTGCGCGACACAAAAATTGTCAACAGCGTCTGGGGCGTCATCACCAATACGCCGATTGAAATCGCAGTCGGCGCGATTGCCTTTGGCGCCTGGATCGGTCCCACGGCCTATGACTGGCAGGCGCAAAAGCGCGGGCAGATTCCGCTGGCCTTTTCCGAGATCGAGGAAACCAAAGCCGCCTTCGCCAAAAAAGGCGAGCCTGTGCCGCCGCTCACCATGTTCTATTCCGTCACCAACGACGTGGCGATGAAAGTTTTTGAAGCCAACAACAAGGCTTTTGTGAACGGATACGGCGACGAAGCTTTTGCTGTCGAACTGCGCAAAAAAGTCGACCCCGCGCATAAGGACCATGCGCTGATCAGCGAATATGCCGCCGATTATCGCGGCTATGCGCGCGACGCCTTTGCATCGCTGGCAAAACCGATGGCTGCCGCCAACAAGGTGGATATGGCGCGTCACACCGCCGCCTCTGTGTGGAATGAATCGCATACAGACCATTACAGGACCAGAACTTATACGGTGACCGTCGGCACTGGCGAAAACCGCCGCACCGAAACGCGCACTGAACGCGTCTATGATTACACCATCCATGACTACGATTATTATCCCGCGCAGGGCGCCGAACTGTCGCGTCAGCTGGCAGATCTGGCGAATACCTATCCGCATCTGAACCTGACCGAAACGCTGCGCGCGGCGCAAAAAACCAACGCCGCGAACCAGGACGCTATTCGTGAAAGCATGAAGGCATTGTCGGAAAAATCCGAGCCCACGGCCGCGGATTATCTTGAGCTGGCCAATCGTTGGGCGACGGGGTCGACGTTCACCAAATATTATCCGGATGTGCGCGCGTCTTATGGCGACGTCGTGCAGCTTTCCCGCGAATGGCAAACCGCCCACCGCCGCGCGCGCAGCGACAGGTACCGCACCTCGTCACGCTTTGACAGCGGCCCGCGTGAATTCCAAATGATTGAAAACGGCACGGAACGGATGGAGGAAATGTCGTCTGCGATGCAAAAAATCGCCGACGGCATCCAGTTGGGCGCAGAAAGAGTGCCGGCGCTGAACGACAAGATCAAAACATACGTCGGCGTAGTGCTCGAAGGAAAGCCGGGCAACGCGAAAGAACTAAGATCTGAAATCATGTCCGACGCGCGCAAGATTTACGACGCGAATTTCCCGGGCGGTTTCGACGTGCATCCGTTCAAATGGGGCTGGGTGGCGCTGTATACCCTTCTCGGCACCCTTGCGGGCGCGGGCATCGGCACCGGGATTGATCGTTCCATCTTCCACTTCACCCGCCGCCGCGTGCCTGAAAAGGAAAGCGTCAAGACCATGCCGGTCTGGC
>JBFWTA010000308.1:0-2707 GCA_050248075.1 Bdellovibrionales bacterium
TGGGCCGCGCAAATCCCGACCTTCCCCGACCGCTGGAAACCGATTGATAACACTTCGATTATCAGGATTGCACGTCTTAACGGTTTCCTGCACTTGCTCTTTCTCTGGCCCGTTTTAAGAACCATTTTCCAATGCTATACCTTCATAATGTTCGATCTTTTCAATAATCGCTTGAACCCCAAATTCGCCGTAGCGCATTAAATACGTTTGAAAATCCAGCATGATTATCGCTCCCTAATATTGGTGCTAAAATTTATCATGAATAAGTATCATTTAATGGTACTAAAAACAACATTATAATTATTTTCTACCATAAAAATCATGGTTAAGTCGCTTTATAATGCTATTTATGGTATTGACAAGATACCATTATAGTCTATAATTGGCAACATCCTAACCGTTTTGGGTAGCCCGATGTACTCTAGCCTCTCTTCTGCTCAGGTTCGCATGGCGCGGGCACTTTTATCCGGTTAGTGGTTAAAACTTCTGAGAAACTGATAAACATCTTGAAATCATCTATGTACTGAAAAATATTTTAAAGAGGCGGGTTTATGGCCGATCCCATTTTTGAAAATACGCGCTTAGTAGAAATTTATGACACCTTTGATGGCCAGCGTAATGACCTTGACCATTATCTAGCGATGGTAAAAGAGTTGAATGCGAAGTCGGTGCTGGATGTAGGATGTGGCACTGGTTCCTTTGCTTGTTTGTTAGGCGCACAAGGTTATGAAGTTACAGGCATTGACCCTGCGGAAGCTTCATTGAATGCTGCCCGCAAAAAGCCCTATGCAAAACAAGTTCGCTGGATATTAGGCGACACCAGCCGCTTACCTGCTTTGGCGGTCGATTTGGCCGTTATGACAGGCAATGTCGCTCAAGTATTTGTGACAGAGAATGTTTGGAAAAATAACTTGATAGCTATACGCCAAGCCTTGCGAGATGGGGGCCATATTGTTTTTGAGGCCAGAGATCCCGCGCAACAAGCATGGGTTAAGTGGACACGGGAACACACTTATCAACGCCTTGATGTTCCAAATATAGGATTTGTGGAAGGATGGTGCGATGTAACAGATGTATCGGATGGCCTTGTAAGCTTCCGTTACACTTATGTTTTTGACGCTGACGGTCAAACTCTAACCTCTGACTCAACGCTTCGTTTCCGTGAAAAAGACGAAATTATTCACTCGCTTGAACAATCAGGTTATCAGATGAAAGATATTCGAGATGCGCCGGATCGGCCGAAACAGGAATTTGTCTTCATTGCAGCAGCGGTTTGAGCACATTAAGGGAAACAGCCTTGCAAAAATGCTTCCGAAATACCCCTCTCTATCCCTCTTGCTTATTCTCCCGTTTCATACAAAAATTCGCAACTGGGTTCCTCCGCTCCGCCAGCCTCACATTGTACAGACCGGAGAGATGGGTAACAGAATGCAACTAAGACATGGGTGACAACCTTGGGCCGAAGGGGTTGTCGGTGGGTTGCACGGTTTTCTGCTCCAGATCGATGCAGCTGAAATCAAAATTTAGGAATCCGCTTGAATGATTGGAAAAAAATAATAGCCGCCAGAATTTTTGTTTGAACATTTTCATAACCGGACCGACGGCTCGCTACCGCCCTCTCTCGCGATCAGGACAACGTGGCTGAAACACTTCTCCTTAACGTACAGGATGCCCTTATCCGCTTCGGGCCGAAGGTTTTGTTCGAGGATTTGTCCTTCAACATCCGGCAGGGCGAAAAGATATGCCTGGTCGGCAAGAACGGGGCGGGCAAATCGACGCTGATGAACATCGTCAAGGGCATCGTCGAGCTTGACGGCGGCCTGCGCTGGCAATTGCAGGGCGCGACGGTCGGCTATCTGCAGCAGGAAATCCAGCCGAAGCCTGGCCAGACTGTGCGCGACTATATTTTCGAAGGCCTGGAAAACCAGGACGGCAGCCACGATTACAAGATCGAGCGCGTGGTGGAGCCGCTGGAAGTGGGCATTGCCGACCGGATGGACACGCTGTCGGGCGGGCAATTGCGCCGCGTGGCGCTAGCGCGCGCGCTGGTGGAGGACCCCGATATTCTGCTGCTCGACGAGCCGACCAACCATCTCGATCTCGACGTCATCGAATGGCTGGAAACGTATTTGAAATCCTATCCGGGCGCCGTGGTCTGCGTAAGCCACGACAAGGTGTTTCTGGGGGCGATCTCGGAGCGGATTTTCTGGCTCGATCGCGGGAAGCTTAAAATATGCCCGCGCGGCTTCCGCTATTTCGACGAGTGGGCGGGCATGCTGCTGGAGCAGGAAGAGCGCGAGCTGCAGAAGCGCCAGAAGGTTTTGGACATCGAGGTGGAATGGGCGAGCCGCGGCGTGAAGGCGCGGCGCAAGCGCAATGTGCGCCGCGTGGAACTGATGAAGGAGGAACGCGCGAAGCTGCGTTCCGACAAGCGCGCCCTGCAGCGCATGCTGGCCCGTATCGCCTTTACACCGGCCGAAATGGAGGAGGCGCAATCGAGCCTCATCGCCCATTTCCGCAATGTAAGCAAAAGCTATTCAGGCAACGGGCAGGAAAAAATCATCCTCGATAAATTCAATCTGCGGCTGCAGCGCGGCGACCGGATCGGCATCGTCGGCAAGAACGGGTCGGGCAAGACCAGTTTCCTGCGGCTGCTGGTTGGCGAACTTAAACCCGATGCGGGCAGCGTCAAGCTGGCGAAAGACCT
>JBFWTA010000309.1:0-2705 GCA_050248075.1 Bdellovibrionales bacterium
ATGACGATGTCATTAAAATGCTTTCATCGCCGAATATGCCTCAAAATCTCACCTTTTTATACCGTCGTTACCTCATTTTGGTATGTCCTCACAATAACATCATAAAATAAAGCAGAAGCGCGCGCTTCTCGCCTTAATATGGCGTAGAGTCACTCCATTTCCATCGGTGGTGACGGTTTTGCCCCGTTCTCCGTGGCGAGCTGGGACTGTCCTTACCCATAAAGACACGGAAACCCGTGCGGATGTAAATATACTTATTGGACACCCTGGCGTCAAGACAAAAAAGCGGCGGGCAGCAAAAAAATTAAGCCGTTGATATATAACCATTATGGATATTGATAATATCCATATTAGACAACAAGTTACCGTTTCGGCGTTTCGGGGCGCGACATTTTATGTCGTTGTTTGCCGAACTGGCGCCGCGGAACGCGGAGTGGCTGCTGCGCAGTCCGGAAATCGGCGGTGGTAGCATCACGCATGGCCCGGCTGAAGCGCGGGGCCGACCGCGCGGCCGCCTCTTGCGCCGCCATATGTTCATATTTTTCGGCCATGCGCGACGCGATCCATTCACGATAGATGCGGCGGCTTTCATGCTGGGTAAGAAGATTGGGAATGTGTTGTTTCAGAATGCGGACGGCGTTTTTGATGTTCCGGGAAATGGTCGCCTGATTGAAAAGACCTTCGATGCGGATAAAGTCATGCTCGATCGTCACGCGGCTGTCGCTCAGCGCCTTGAATTTCGACGGCCACAACAGATCGGTGACCAGCCTGCGGTCGATGTTCCCCTTGTGCTGCAGCTCGACGCAGCCGATCAGATCGTTGGCCGGCGTCAGCCGCCACGAAAACGCCACGCGCGTTACCTCGCTGGCCGTATCCCCGAAATCGATAGAGAGCCGCTCGATCCGCGACCGCTGGCGTGATTGCTGTGACACGCGGGCACGCTAGGCAGAAGATAAGGAGATATTGTGGCGGCGACCGGAAAGCGGGTGGCGCGTAGTGTCGCTGGAGAATCGTTGAAGAAAGTATATAGCTACATCCCGCAAAACGCTCCTGCCTGGTAGGTGTCGATATTTCTGTGCCGCATGTGCCAGCGGAGGGGAAGGAGGTATTTCATTTTATGGCGTTCGCGGATGGCGCGGGCGTTGGCGGTTTTTACGTCTTCGGCGGGGACGGTGCGGTGGGGCAGGTTGAGAAAAGCCAGGCGGCGGAATTCTTCGGCGTAGCGGTCGAACATTTCGGGCCAGGGCTGGAGGCGGACCATCCATGGTTTCGGCGCATTGGTGAAATGGAAAATGCGCGGGGCGATGCGGCGTTCCACGTCGAGCATGCGGTAATGCGTCTGGAAATTCCAGGCCAGCGACAGCGGAATCCGCCGGTCGTCGGCCACGGCGTTGATGGCGCTCTGGTCGTAATAGCGGCAGGCGAAGGTGTTCTTGAGGAAAAAGCCATAAGCCTCGGCCATGACCTGCCGCCAGGTTTCGCGCGACGCGGCCATCACGCCGGTGTTGAAATAGCCCTTGCGCAGATCGACGCCGATGCCCCGGAGATAGCTGCGCACAGCGCCGCCGTTGCGGGTGATGTCGTACCGGCAGAAGGAAGAGGTATCTTCCGCCGCCGCGAAACGTCCCGGCGGCACCACCGCGTTGATCAGCGGCGTGGGATCTCCCTTTATCCAGGTATCGCCGTCGAGATAGACGATGCGCTTGCATGATGCCGGCAGCAGGTTTTCGATGACCAGCCGGCCAAGGGCGACGGGCGGTATGCCGGTATCGGCGCGGTTCAGCTGGTTTTCGTCATAATCGCTGTAGGCGCGGCTGTCGAGCGGCACGAGGCGGATGCCCTGCGGTTCGCAGAAACGGATGACCTGTTGAGCCCTGTCGTTCATGGGGCCCGTGAAAAATATGAAAATATCGGCGGCGTGCGCGGCCACGTATTGCCTCATTTGCAGGACAGCGATAAGGGTAACCAAGAGAAAATTCTCGTCGGTAACCAGGCAGATGGCGCATTCAGTAAACATTCAATGTAATTCCTTATAATAAGCTCGATCCAATAACTTTATAAATTCAATGTTATTATAACACGCAAAAGCAAATGTATTCGTTAATCAGTAAATGCCGGAAAATTGGCGTCCTGGCTAAATTAACCTTGGCTGTAAGCGGTATTCTGGATCTGGAAAACTCAAAGCCCGCTATTTTCGCCACTTGTCTTTGTTTTCATACGGATTATCCCCCTTCTTGAGCTGCCACCGTATCGGTACACCTTGCAGGCCGAACATTTTGCGGAGGCCGTTGGTGAGGAAACGCTGATAGCTGCCGGGAAGATCGACGGGTTTGTTAACCCATAACGCGAAGGTGGGCGGGCGGGTTTTGATCTGGGTCATATAACGCAGCTTGATGCGGATGCCGGCGGTGATGGGGGGCGGGTTGTCGTCCTCCATGTCCTTAAGCCAGCGGTTGAGCTTGTTGGTCGGCACGCGGACGTTCCAGACGGTATAAATCCGCATCACCGCTTTCATAAGATCGTTAAGGCCATCGCCGTTGAGCGCCGACAGCGTGACGATAGGCAGTCCGGAAAGCTGGGCGATGGTATGTTCCGCTTTCTGGCGGATTTCGCGTTCGGCGCGTTTCGGGTTTTTGACGGCGTCCCATTTGTTGATGGCCAGAACCAGGGCACGGCCTTCCTCGGCGACGTGATGGGCGATGAGA
>JBFWTA010000310.1:0-2656 GCA_050248075.1 Bdellovibrionales bacterium
GCCAGCGCCAGGCAGGATACGAAATGCGCCTTTTTATTCAAGGTCTCCCATGGCCCCTGCTTGATCATTTCATCATGCACGCGCTGCATGGCGTAATTAAAGTCGCGCGGCAAACCTGGGCGCTCGGCCCAGTCGGCGGAATATACGCCCGGCGCCCCGCCCAGCGCGTCGACGCAGAGCCCGCTGTCGTCGGCGAGCGCGACCTTGCCGGTGGCTTTCGCGATCGTCTGCGCCTTGATCAGGGCGTTTTGAACAATGGTCGTGCCGGTTTCTTCTGGCGCAGGCTGCCCGTAATCGACTGTCGTCGAGAATTTTTTGACGCGCTCGGCGAAGAGCGCCTTGATTTCCGGGATCTTGCCCTTGTTGTGCGTGGCGATCACGATCTCATCCCCAGTGAACTGGCGGGGTTCATCGCCCGTAAATTTCCGCGGTTCGGTCATGCGTCACCTGTCGCTTTTTTTTGCATGCCGGCAAGCTCAGATACGCCCTTGCGCGCCAGCGCCAGAAGCTGGTTGAATTGCTGTTCCGAAAAAGCGCGCTGTTCAGCGGTCGCCTGCACTTCGACCAGGCCGCCTGACCCGGTAATCACGAAATTTGCGTCGGTTTCTGCGGACGAATCTTCGGCGTAGTCAAGATCCAGCACGGGCGCGCCCTTGTAAACGCCGCAGGAAATCGCCGCGACGGTATCAATCAGCGGCCAGGATTTAAGCGCGCCAACCGTCTGCAGATGTTTGCACGCATGCGCCAGCGCGACGTAAGACCCGGTGATCGCTGCCGTGCGTGTGCCGCCGTCGGCCTGAATGACGTCGCAGTCCAGAATGATTTGAACCTCGCCCAGTTTTTCAAGGTCGGTGACGGCGCGCAGCGCCCGGCCGATCAGGCGCTGTATTTCCTGCGTGCGGCCGGACTGCCGGCCTTTTGCGGCTTCGCGTTCGGTGCGCGTATGCGTCGACCGCGGCAACATCCCGTATTCCGCCGTGACCCAGCCCTTGCCTTTGCCTTTCAGCCAGGACGGCACCTTTTCTTCGACCGTCGCGGTGCACAAGACATGGGTGTTCCCGAATTTAACGAGGCACGATCCCTCGGCATGGGCGGAAAATCCCGGCTGCAAGGAAACGGTGCGAAGCTGATCCGGTTGTCGGCCAGAGGGACGCATGAATGATTTCCTTGATTAAAAGAGCGTTGTTTTTAAGGCCTGGGACCGGAAGGGGCTTTTTTGATCTTCTGCCCGACAAGTGCCGCCACATCGCTGAGGTTTTGCTGAAACGCCGTCAAAACGTCAAGAGGTATTTCGTCGGGACCGGTCAGCACAGATTTGACATTTTCCAGTGCGGTCTGCGCGTAACCGACTTCACGCGGAACAGCAGGCTTTGCCGGTTCTGGTTCTGCGGCAGGGGCCGCGCCGCCTGCGCGCGCCGCAGCGCGTTTGGCCGCCATTCTCGCGGCAAAATCATCCCCCCCGGTTGATACGGGGCGCGGCGCAGGCGACGGAGAAGGCGTCTGGCTGCTGCCGGATGCCGGGGCGGCGCCGTCCCTTTCACGGGATCTTCTCGCAAAATCGGCAAGGCCGGTAAGGCTGAAATCAGCGGGCGGACGGATATCTTCCACAGGTGTGCCCGGGCGGCTGGCATAGGGCGATGGTCCGGACGATGCGCCGGAGTTCAGCCGCGCGACCGCATCGTAGCCGCCGCGGTCATAGGCAGCGCGTTTTTCGGCGTTCAAGAGCGTCTGCTTCGCTTCGTCCAGCAGTTTGTAGCGCGCTTCTTTTTGCGCGCGGTCTGGGTCGTTTTTGATGCTGTCAGTATGAAGCTCTATGCGCAGCGTATCGATCGCGTCTGCAATGTCCGTGCGCGACGCCGTTTTTGGCAGACCAACAACTTCGTAAAGATCCATTTTCTTTTGCGACATGCAGAAACACCCTTTTCAGGCTTTTATTACACAGACTTATCTGAAATATGAATATAAACGGTTTTATAATTATGTCAATGTAATTTTCGCGCCAAAAAACCCTATGAAATAATTGATTTTTTAACTGAATTTGCCCATCTTGTTTTTATGATACGGGAATTAAACGACAGAACACGGCAGATTCTTAAACTGGCCATCGACGCCTATATACAGACCGGCGAACCCGTCGGGTCTCTGGCCATATCGCAAAAGCCGGGCATCAGCCTGTCGCCTGCGACCATCCGTCATATTCTGGCCGAACTCGAAGACAAAGGGCTTTTGTACGCGCCACACACCTCGGCCGGGCGTCTGCCCACCGAAGCGGGCATGACGGTTTTCGTCGAAAGCCTTCTGGAAGTTGACACCTTGTCGGCCGAAGATCAATCCAGAATCAAACGCCAGGTCATGGACGCCCACAGCATGACGGGCCTGCTGGAAAAAGCGAGCACGGCCCTGTCGGAATTTTCATCCTGCGCCAGCCTGGTTTTCGCACCCAAAAGCGACGACGGCCTGCGGCAGATCGAATTCGTGCACCTGTCGCCAGGACGCGCCATCGCCGTGATCGTTTTTGAATCGGGGCAGATTGAAAATCGCCTGATCGACGTGCCGCCGGCAGTGACTGCCGCAATTTTGCAACGCGCGTCAAATTACCTGAACGCACAGCTGTCGCGTCAGAAAATATCGGAAAAACTTGACCTTCTGCGCCAGG
>JBFWTA010000311.1:0-2639 GCA_050248075.1 Bdellovibrionales bacterium
GTCGGTCGACAGCGTTTCGGCCAGGAAAATCAGGTTGTCTTTTTGACTGCGGGCATAGCCGATCAGGTCCTGCCAGCTTTCGGGCGGCACCATATAGGCGGCGTCGCAACGGAACGCCGTGAAGCCGACGTTCAGATATCAGTCTATGACTTGCTTGAAATAACCTTTTTTGCCGTCTTCGCCTTCGACAAAAAACTTGCGCGCGGCGGGGGACGAATAATTAACCTCGGCCACGTCGGACCAGGGGTCTTCGGCCGGGCCGCCGACGCTTAAGGAAAAATCGGCTTTGCGGCGGAATTTGAAATGAAATGATTTTTTGATTCCGTCTTCGGACCAGGCCATGCCGATGACCTTGTCCTTTTCGGTGTGGATTGGGTGGGCGCCGCCCTGCGCGCGCTGCAGGATGTCGTTGACATGTCTGTTTTCGGCCACAACCAGCGGGTGGTCCGCCGCGACATGATTGAATACCAGATCGGCATAAAGCTTGACGCCTTTATCTTGCGCCGTCCGACAAAAATGGCGCAGGTGGTCTATATCCTGCGCCTTGTCGCCGCTTGAAAATTCCGTATCCAGACAAAAATGATCTTTGATCGCGTAATAGCTGCCGGTCAGTTTCTGCCCGTGGACTGTTTTTTCGACCGCCGTGGTCTGGTGAAACGGGCTGAACCACATCGCGTTAAAGCCCATCGACTGGGCATGGTCAATCAGCCACGACCGGCCGGCGGGGTCATCCGCGCCGCTCCAGTTCTGGATCGCTCCCACCATCCGAGGCGACACGTAATAGATTTTTTGATTAGGCAATTTTATTACCCAAAACCATTTAACTTTTTAAGATAATATCAAGACCATATCATAATTCAAGCGTTTGCGGATTTTTGCGCCTTTGACGGCTGCCGGAATAAAATATATAAGCTTTTCAAAATGCTCATCAATTTTCCTCAGGGGGATACTATGAAAAAAAATAGCCCATGGTGGCGCGGCGGCGTGATTTATCAAATTTATCCGCGCAGTTTCAAAGACTCGAACGGCGACGGCATCGGCGACCTGAAAGGCATCACGGCGCAGCTTGACTACGTTGCATCCCTGGGTGTCGACGGTGTCTGGATATCGCCGTTCTTTAAATCGCCGATGGCGGATTTCGGCTACGACGTATCGGATTATCAGGATATCGATCCGCTCTTCGGGAATTTGCAGGACTGCGACGCGCTGATCGCGGAAATGCACAAGCGCGGTCTTAAGCTGATCGTCGACCTTGTTTTGAACCACACGTCGGAAAAGCATCCGTGGTTTGCTGAAAGCCGCAAAAGCCGCGACAACCCGAAAGCCGACTGGTACGTCTGGGCCGATCCGAAAGCCGACGGCACGCCGCCCAATAACTGGATGTCGGTCTTCGGCGGTTCCGCCTGGCAATACGACACCAGGCGCGGCCAATATTACTGGCACCAGTTTTTAAAAGAACAGCCGGATTTGAATGTCCGCAATCCCGAAGTGCAAAACGAATTGATCCGCATCATGCGCTGGTGGCTGGACCGCGGCGTCGACGGTTTCAGGCTTGATGCGCTCAACCACTGCATGCATGACGCGCTTTTACGCGACAACCCGCCCTTGGACGGTTTTGACCGCAGCCAGCCCAGCGGGCGCCAGACGCATCCTTATTACTGGCAGCGGCATCTGTACGACAAGACGCAGCCGGAAATGATCCCTTTCCTGGAAAAGCTGCGCGCGCTGTGCGATGAATATCCGGACCGCATGATGGTGGCGGAAATTGGCGACGATTTTCAGGTCAAGACGTCCGTCGAATATACCAACGGGCCGAAACGGTTGCACACGGCATACAGTTTTGCCTTGATGAGCCGTGAAATTTATACCGCCAAAGGCCTGCGGGGGGTCGTCGAGGAATACATCAATACGCCTGGCGATTCCTGGCCATCCTGGGCCTTTTCCAACCATGACGTCGTGCGCGTGGCGAGCCGTTGGTCGAAAAACGGCGCTGCCGATCCGCGCCAGGCGAAAATGCTGATCGCGCTTTTGACGACCCTGCGCGGCACGGCTTTTATGTATCAGGGCGAAGAACTGGGCCTGGCCGAAGCCGACGTGCCGTTTGAAAAGCTGCAGGACCCGTTTGGCAAGTTTCTGTGGCCCGAAGACAAGGGCCGCGACGGATGCCGCACGCCGATGCCCTGGGACGACGGCAAAAAACACGCAGGCTTTTCAGACGGCGCCGAACCCTGGCTGCCCGTGTCGGACCTGCAGACACCCTTCAGCGTCATGGCATCGGAACAAAATGCCGATTCCGTCCTGCATTTCGCGCGGCATTTCATCAAATGGCGCAAGAATCATCCGGCGATCATCGGCGGTGACTTGGCGTTTGTCGACATGCCTGAACCCGTCATCGCGTTTACGCGATCATCCGACGGCGCAGAGATTTTCTGCGCCTATAACCTGAGCGATCAACCGATGACGGTCACAATGCCGCGCGCTTACAAGGCGCTCGAGGGAAGCCGGCTGACGGGCGCCGCGGAAGGCACAAGTCTGAAACTGAAAGCCTATGAGGGGTTTGTCGGCAGTTAGCGCTATTTCGCCGCCGCCCAGACCTGTTCGGCCTTTTTGCGCAAGGGCGCATTCAGTTTGATCAGATA
>JBFWTA010000312.1:0-2632 GCA_050248075.1 Bdellovibrionales bacterium
CACGGCATGTTCCATGTCGTGATGTCCGGTTATATCGTCGAAACGCCAGTGTGCGTAACCGGCCCAGCCTTGTATGGGCGTGCATGACACATCATACCAGCGCTGCTTGCCGGCGATGCGCAGCCCGGTTTCGGCGTTGTGCGACCCATTGTCGTTGATTTTTGCGCGCAGGTCGTTAAGCATTCCCCCAGGGCGGTTGTTGGCGGTCAGCAGGGCCTCGAACCCTGACAGATCTTCGGGGTTTTCCTGTCCGACCAGCTGGCAATAGGATTCATTCGCGTAAATCAGTTTGCCTTCCTGGTCGGTGATGGCGCGGGCTTCTGCGCTGCGTTCCAGCACTTCGGACAGCAGGCGGCGGCTGCGGTCGGTATTCGCATAGCCTTTTTTGATCAGCAAAATACCGATCGCGCCCAGAATGCCGTAGAAATAGATGATGATAAACGACAAGAACGTGTTGATTTCCTTGTGGAACGCCAGAGGCCACAAGATGGCAAGCGCATAGATTGCGCTGACAAGGAACAAAAGCGCCATCCGCCAGCGGCTTGTTTTGGGCTTCGCCCGGTTGCGTTGCAATGCGGGTTCGATAAAAAATCCTGAATTTTTCGGGTCAAACGCCATGGATCAGATCTTTTTCCCTTTGAGCTTGAAGACGTATGAAATGACTTCGGCGACGGCCTTGAAATGTTCGAACGGTATGGTCTGTTCGACGTCCATGCCGTCGAAAAGCGCGCGGGCCAGCGCGGGGTTCTCAATGATCGGAACGTCGTTTTCCTTGGCGATGTCCTTGATTCTCTGGGCGATCATATCTGTGCCTTTGGCCACCATTTGCGGCGCGGCCATTTCCTTGGTGTCGTATTTCAGGGCGACAGCGTAATGCGTCGGGTTGGTGATGACGACGTCGGACGTCGGCACGGCCTGCATCATGCGTTGCCGGGCTTTTTGCGCGCGTATTTCGCGCAAGCGGCCTTTGACCGCGGGGTCGCCTTCGGTCTGTTTGAATTCATCCTTGATTTCCTGCTTGCTCATGCGCATCTTTTTCATGAATTCGTGGCGCTGGTACAGGTAATCGGCGATGGCAAGAACGAATAAAATGGCCAGGGTGGCGATCATCATCTTCAGGAATATGTTCTTGAAGTCGACCAGCGCTTCGATAATTGGCTGATCGATGAAATGATCAATGCTGTCGAAATAGGGCATGGTGACGACGGCGATAGCGGCCGAGATGACGACGATTTTAACAATCCCCTTGATGAATTCTACGATTGAACGCGCGGAGAAAAGACGCATCAGCCCTTTAAGCGGGGAAATTTTGGACAGGTCGGGCGATATCGGCGCGGCGCTGAAAATCAACCCCGTCTGCACAAGCCCTGACAATATGCCGATGATGGCCAGGGCAAAAAGCGGCAACATCACCTGCCACGACAGGCTGGCAAAGATATCTGTGATGGTTGTTTGCAAACCGCCACCGTCCGCCGGAATATGCGCGATACCGGCCAGAAGGGATTTGAACATGGCTGTCAGGCTGTTCATCAGCGCCGGACCGCCGCCCAGGATCAGAATCGTCGCTGCGAATAGCATCATCCATGTTGATACTTCGCGGCTGTAGATGACCTGGCCTTTCTTGCGCGCTTCTTCAAGTTTTCGCGCTGTGGGTTCTTCGGTCTTCTGGCTGTCGTCTGTTGAATCTTCGCCTTCTGCCATGGGGTCACCGTGTCAGGAAGAGTTCGACGGCGCTGTTATAGCTGCGCGCCCACAGCGCCATGCCCGTCGCCAGCGTCATGGCGATCATGATCAGGCTGATGCCGATCTGCACAGGCTGCGCCATGAAAAAGATCTGGATCTGCGGCATCAGACGGCTGAGCAGGCCGAAGCCGATCTGAATGACCAGACCCACGATCAAAAACGGCATGGACAGCTGAACGCCGACCAGAAAGCTGGCTGCGACCGCTTTGCGCACGGTTTCAAACAGGAAACCGGCATCGGGCAGAGCGTCAATCGCGGGAAATATCGTATAACTATTGGCCAGTGCCGCCAGCATCATATGGTGCATATCGGTCACCAAAAGCAACGTCACGCCCAGCATGGAATATAAAGCGCCCGTGACCGACCCCTGGACGGCCGTGACGGGGTTGAAAATAAACGCGTTCGAAAAGCTGGCCTGGATGGAAATGATCGTGCCGGCCACGTCCAGGGCTGCGATCATGATGCGCATGATCGTGCCGATGAACAGGCCGATCGTGGCCTCGGACATCATCAAAAGAACAAAGGCCGCGGATTCCTGCGGTATGGCGGGCAGGGTGGATGACAAGACAGGCGTCAGGATAAAACTGAACGACAAGGCGAAAAGCAACCGCACCTGCGGCGTGACGAACCCGTCGCCGATGCCCGGCATGATCATCAGGGCCAGGCCGAAACGCATGAAGACGAGAAGGAAGGCAAACAGGTTGCCAACGATCAATTCGTTCAGCAGACCCTGCATTAACCGATGCCTACGATTTTGTCGGCGATCACTTCCATGAAGGATTTAAGCCAGATCTCCATGGTGGGCAGCATGAAGAAAAGCGTCAGGTAAATCGCCATCATCTTGGGCAAGAAGGAAATGGTCATTTCCTGGATCTGCGTCAGCGCCTGC
>JBFWTA010000313.1:0-2612 GCA_050248075.1 Bdellovibrionales bacterium
CGCGCAGGGCGGTTTCGGCCAGTTCGGTTACGCCCTGATCGCGGCGCACATCGTAAATCTGTTCATAGTACGTCAATGCGCGGATGTAATAGGCATACGCGACATTCTCGTTACCCGGATGGACCTGGATAAAGCGATCGAGCGTCGCTTGCGCCTTCTCATATTCACGGTCTTCGTAATAGGCATAGGCGGCCTGCAGCTGCGCGCGTGTCGCCCATTCGGAATACGGGTGCTGGCGGTCGACTTCCTCGAACAGCTTGGCAGCCCGCGTGTTGTGCCCGGCTTCCATGGCGTCCTGCGCTTCGTTGTACAGGTCGCCCACAGGACGTTCGCTGTATTTTTCGATGGTGTCTTCATCGGTTTCGCAGGCCGCCAGAGGCAGGATAAGGGCTAGTAAAAGCAGGGGATAAATGCGCATAGCCGTATTCTAGCGCTTGCCAATAAGGCTGCAAGCGCAGGTTTTAGGGCGATTTAGCGGCGATTAGGCCGAGCGGCCAAGTGACAGTTCCTGCAGCTTGCCGGCAAACTTGGCGCGCATACGTTCAAGTGCAACTTCCGTTGTCAGGCCGTTCGGCAGGTAAGGGGTGGGGTCCAGCATGCCCAAAGCTTCGACGCACTCAGCCGGGCTCATGATATCACCCTGTCTCAGGGCGCCGCGCACGACGCCGTATTCATGGGCCACATTAAAAACATAGGGTTGCGGATCACGATCCATGATGCGGCGGCCATGGCAGTATGCACTGTCTAGCCCGACCACATGAATATGGCCTTTGAACGCATAGCCGCCATTCGCCGTTGGAAAAGCAAGCAGCTGCACAACCTTTGCGCTTTCAGGATGCAGGACGAACGCTTGAAGGCGCTGTGTTTCCTGATCGACAGGTGAAAACGTGATATCGGCATCGGGCAGCAATTTCATGGTTATCTCCTTCGTAATATGAAGGGGACCGTAGCAAAATCACTGTTGAAAGCAATGCCGGTTTTAACGCGCAGGCCGGACGGGATTAAGCAGGGCGGGCTGTTGCACCGCAATAAATCGGCAGGCCGATAAATTCCTGCGTCGGCTCCATTCTTTCGAGCGGCAGGTTGGCCAGGCGGTAATTAGCTTCGTCAGCGAACATTTCCATGAAGGCGCGGTAGCTCATGTCGTGGCCCGGCAGGTGCGAGCGCATCAGACCCAGCACGACGCCGCCGACCAGTGCCATATCGCCGACCTTATCAAGGATCTTGTGGCGTACGGCTTCATCGTCGAAGCGCTTGCCTTCGGGGTTCAACACCGGCTTGTCGGCGTTACCCGTGTAAACAACCGCGTTATCTAGGCTGCCACCCTTGGCTAGGCCCTGTTCGCGCATCAGCTCGATATCGCCTTCAAGGCAGAACGTGCGCGCCGGGGCGATATCCTGCATGAACGCGGCCGGCGTCAGCACAAAGCGGCGGGCCTGAAAGCCGATCGCGTCGTTTTTGCCGGTGTAATCGACAACCGCTTCCAGCACGGTTTCATCATTCGGTTCCAGCGTGACGGTGCGGCCTTTGTGTTCGACGTTGATCTTGCGCAGGATCTGGATGGCCTTGCGACCGGCGGCCTGCGTGACAAGGCCGGTTTTCAGCAGCAGATGCAGGAAGGGTTCGGCACTGCCATCGCCCACAGGCACTTCGGGGCCGTTCAGTTCGACGACAGCATTATCGACGCCCAGCGCATACAGCACCGACATCAGGTGTTCAACCGTCGAAACCGTTGTGCCGGCCGTGTTGCCCAGCATGGTGCACAGACGCGTGTTGCAGACGTTATTGATGTGACCCGTTACCGGGTGGGGGCGAATGGCATTGTCGCGATCAGTGATGTCGGTGCGTACGAATGTAACCCCGCTGTTCGGTGCCGCCGGGCGGATGCGCATGGCAACCTGCTCGCCGGTATGTACGCCGACACTGGTGAATTGAATGTCACCGGCCAGCGTGCGCTGGTACTGGGGCATCGTGTGCAATAAAATTTCGCTCTCGGCAGCGGGCTGCTGGCCGATGCTGGTTACTGCGGTTGAATTCACTTGGTCTAAGGGCACTCGTATCACTCCTGAACTGATGCTTGGAAAATAAGGGCGTTCTGTGAAAGGGAAAACTCAAGCCTTGTTACTGTATGTTGCGAATCAAAGGGTTAGTTCCGGGGTGGAGAGAGGGGGTGGCATAGGGTCGCGATTTAAGCAGCCAATATCAATGAGTTATAATATTATGGAACAATACCAAGTGGTTATAAGATATCCGTATAACCTCCGCATAGTCAGCAAAGCCCTACTTAAACTTTCTTATATGGAAAGTATCATGAGCCGGCCCGAGATTGCAAGCGAATTCCTATACGACTGCAGGCGGTAGCCATTCTTTATAGTTTTTCATATGCGGCAGTTCGTGGCGCTCGCCGAACGGACGCGGTTCAGCCGAACCTTCGCGACGCCGATCCAGTTCGTTGTGCAGGATGTGGTTTACAACACGGTAGGCATCGGGATAAGCGTTGAACAGGAAGTTTGCGCCTTCGGCGATAGCTTCGCTGACTTTGGGCCTTGCATCACCCGCCTCTGTGCGTTCGTTACGCAGCATCAGTTCGAACATGGCTGGAATCAGAACAG
>JBFWTA010000314.1:0-2592 GCA_050248075.1 Bdellovibrionales bacterium
ATCTGCATGATGCGTGCATAAGCTCTTCGAATTTGTCTTCCCGGTCGACGGTACGCTTGTGCGTCGCATGACGGCGCCCGAGCAGAAAGAATCGAATCATGCTGCGCCAATGGCTGTCTGAACCGGATGTGCGGAATATCAGCCTCGACAGCGACCAGCGTTTTAACGCTCATGCCGCCGTCTTGAGACGCAAGCGCGTGCTCCGCGAGGTATTCAAGGATTTTCATCGCATATTTATCGATCTGGACCGCCGCTTTTTCGGCGCCGCGCCGGGGTTGCGCATTGAGTTAGGGGCCGGCATTGCGCCGGTCCGGGATACCGATCGCGCCGTCCTGGCAACGGATGTGGTCCATTCGGCTGGCATGGATCGTGCGCTCGACGCCATGAGCATGGATCTGCCGGACAGATCCGTGCGCGCTTTTTATGCGCAAAACTGCTTTCATCATTTCCCCTCCCCGGCACGGTTCTTCGGCGAGGCGCAACGCGTTCTGGTTCCCGGCGGCGGCATTATCATGATCGAGCCTTATTTCGGGCCGCTTGCATCGCTCATTTATCCGCATTTGCACCGGTCGGAAATTTTCGATCCTTCGATGGCGGGGTGGGAAGCGCCAATGACGGGTCCCATGGGCGGCGCCAACCAGGCGCTGAGTCATATCGTGTTCTGGCGCGACCGCGAAAAATTCCAGCGCGAATTTCCGGATTTGTCGGTGGTTTATACCGACCCCCTGAATAACTATGTACGCTACATCCTGTCGGGCGGGCTCAATTTCCGCCAGCTGGTCCCCGACTGGGCCAGCCTTCCCCTCGCCGTTTTGGAACGGGCCCTGTCGCCCCTGCGCCGGTGGCTGGCGATCAATCATGTGATTGTTATTCGCCGGAAGGATCCGTTTCAAAATTAACGTTGACCGCCGCCTTGCCCCGCCGTTACGGTCACCTTCCCTTCTTTTGCACGTCCTCGCTCTCGGCGGACATCCCATGAAACCCGCGCTGGATACAAGATTTCTGCCCGGAAGATTCCAGAAAATATGGCTTTCGAGCCTTTTCATTTTTCCGTTTCTGTTTTGCCTGTTCAATTTCAATGCTTTCGGGATTGCCGAGCCGCGCTGGTTCAATTCATTCCTGAGCGACGGCGAAAGCGTCATCCTGGGGCGTCTGGCGGCCTCGCGTCACGAAGGCCTGACCGCGTATGGCGGTCTGCCAGGCCATTACACGGAGACAGGCGAGCAGGTCGCACCGGAAATTCCGCTACAGATCAGAGCCTATCTCAACGGCAAGCCGGCGGCGGAATGGGTGCCTTATACCCCGCAAATCGGCCTTCAGGGGATGATCTTCGGGCTCATCGACCGCTTTCTGCCGCTCAGGGAGGGAAATTTTTCTTTTCTGCGCGCCCTGACATCGGCCTTCAGCGCCGCCGTTATCACGGGAATCATTGTCTGGGTCGGAGCGCAAATCGGCATGGCCGGCATGCTCTGCCTGTTGCTCGGCTTGTTGTATTCGCCCTGGCTGATCGTCTGCGGCCGCAATCTGTATCTGGTTTTCGGAACCTATTTCCTGCCGATGCTGGCCGCCTGCTGGGGATTTCGCTATTTGCGCCATAACAAGGACGCCCGGCCAGCGAAGATCATGCTGATTTTATTCGCCGGTTTTGTCATCCGGTTCTGCTGCGGCTATGAATATCTGACGACAATCGCGATGGCGGCGTGGATGCCGGTGGTTTTTTATGCCTGTCTCGACAGGTGGAGCATAAAACGGTTTGTTCGCGTCACGTTGATTATGGCCTGCATCAGCGTCGCGGCCTTTTGTACCGTTTACGGCGTTCACACGTTTATCCTGTCGGGAGTTCAGGGACAGGGCTTATGGACCGCCTTTAAAACCATTCTCAGTCATGCGGAAGTGCGCCTGGGAACGCCTTTGCTTACATCGCAATTTATCGATCGATCGCTTATAGAAAGTTCCGATAGCCTGACAACCGGCCTGTGGCCGATAATCGGTATGTATCTGAGAGGCTATATCGACGGCCCCGTCATTTCCGCGTCGTATTTCGACTGGCCGCCGACTTTTGCCGAAGCCACCATCCTCGCCGTTCTTCTGGGGTTGTATCCGATTATAAAATCCTGCAAGGCAAAAACAAGCTCGCCGGCCGCCCGGCGCCTGCCCGCGCTTGCCGCCGCCCTGGGAGCAGGTTTTTCGGCAACGCTGTCCTGGCATATTCTGTCGCGGCAGCATTCCTATATCCATCATCACCTGAATTTTTTCCTGTGGTACATACCTTTTATGCTGCTGTTGTGGGCGATGGCGGGTGAAACCGCATTTGCGGCATGGCGCAGGCTATGCGCCCGGGCGAATGCGCCGCTTATCTGGGCGGATGCGCCCGATATTATCAAGGAAGGCGCCGGAAAATCCGTGAGAAAAAAACCGCATAATCCAGGCATGAAAAAAACAAAAAAGCGAATAACCGGACCATAGGCCAAGCTATCCCCGGAACCCGCGGGCCGGCCTCTCTCCTGGCAGCTTCCCCGATCCGCTACAGCCCCATCTTCGCGCATTCCGACACGATGCGGGAAAAACAGTTTCGAAGGCAGATCGGAAGAG
>JBFWTA010000315.1:0-2583 GCA_050248075.1 Bdellovibrionales bacterium
TGCACCATGCCGCCATCGACGCGAATTTCGGTGATGGGCGAACCGGCGTCCTGCGCCATCGACGCCATCAGGTCTTCGGTCTGATACGCCTGCGCTTCCAACGCAGCGCGGGCGATATGCGCGCCGGTCGCGCCGCGGGTCAGGCCGGTGATTGCGGCCCGCGCATGCGGGTTCCAATAGGGTGCGCCCAGGCCGGTAAAAGCAGGCACCAGATACACGCCGCCGTTATCATGCACGGATGAGGCCAGCGCTTCGGTTTCCGATGACGATTTAATCAGCTGTATGCCGTCGCGCAGCCATTGAATGGCGGCGCCCGCCACGAAAATGGACCCTTCGATCGCATAGCATATTTTGCCGTTCAGGCGATAGGCCACGGTGGTCAGCAAACGGTTCTGCGACAAACGGAACTGATCGCCGATATTCATCAAAACAAAACAGCCGGTGCCATAGGTGCTTTTGACCGCGCCCTTTGAAAAACAGGCCTGGCCGACCAGCGCCCCTTGCTGGTCGCCGACCATGGCGGTGATCGGAATGGGCGCTCCTAAAAACCCCTCTGGCGCAGTGCCGAACAGCGTGCTGTTGTCCTTGACTTCCGGCAGCATCGACGCAGGAATGCCAAGGTACCCCAACAATTCTTCATCCCAGCGCTGCGCGACAATGTCGTACATCATGGTGCGCGACGCGTTGGTGATGTCGGTCGCATGGACTTTGCCTTCGGTCAGGTTCCACAGCAAAAACGTGTCGATGGTGCCGAATGCCAGCTCGCCTTTTTCCGACATCTCGCGCGCGCCTTCGACGTTATCGAGGATCCAGCGGATTTTCGTGCCGGAAAAATACGAATCCAGCAGCAAGCCGGTCTTGCGCATGAACACGCTTTCCAGACCGCGGTCGCGCAGTTCCTGGCAGAAATCGGCCGTGCGGCGGTCCTGCCAGACGATGGCGTTATAAATCGGCTGTCCGGTTTTCTTGTTCCAGACGATCGTCGTTTCGCGTTGGTTGCTGATGCCAATGCAGGCGATCTGCGTTGGGTCCACACCCATGCGGTGCACCAGCGACCGGCACACATACAAGGTATCGTTCCAGATGTCTTCGGGATTTTGCTCCACCCAGCCATTTTCAGGATAGCTGAGCGCCAGTTCCTTATGCCCCGACCCCAGCCACTGGCCTTTGGCGTCAAAGAGCACCGCGCGCGTGCTGGTCGTTCCCTGGTCGATGGCAAGAATGAACTGGCTCATATTCAGATAACCCCTTCGGCAGTCAAGATTTCATTCAGAAAATCCTGAATGTTGCGTTCCGTTTCTTCAGCAATATGCAGGCCCAGCTTTGACCGTCGCCACAGCACGTCTTCGAGCGTGCGCGCCCATTCCTTGGTCACCATGTAGCGTATTTCCGCCTCATAGACCTGTTCGCCGAAATGCCGCCCCAGATCGGGCACGCGTTTGCAGCCGCGCAGAATATCACGCGCACGTCCGCCATAAGCGCGCGCCAGCCTGTGCGCCAGAGATTCCGGCAGCCAGTTGAATTCGCGCCGCATCGTTTTAACAAAAGTATCGAAATTCGCGCCCGATGTTTCAGCGCCCGGCAAAGGCGCGGCCGCGGTCCAGGCCTGCGCGCCGCGGCCCAAAATGGCGACAGCCTTATCGGCGACTTGTTCCGACAGGCGGCGGAAGGTGGTGATTTTGCCGCCGTAAACGGACAAAATATTCGCGCCGTCGCAAATATCGTGATCGATGATGTAATCGCGCGTGACTTCCTTGGCATCCGACGTGCCATCGTTAACCAGCGGGCGTACGCCGCTATAAGTCCACAAAACGTCTTCGGGCTTGACCGGATGCCTGAAATAAACGCTGACCGACTGGCAGAGGTATTCCACCTCGTCCATATCCACGCGTATTTCGTCAAGATTGCCCTTGTAGTCGACATCCGTCGTCCCGATCAGCGAATATTTCTTTTCATACGGAATGACGAAAACGATACGCTTGTCGGCGTTTTGCAGGATATAGGCATGGTCGCCCTGATACAGGCGCGGGACGATCAAATGACTGCCCTTGACCCAGCGGACCTTGTGCTTGCCGATGTCCTGCTGCGTCAGCTTCAACGTTTCGGCAACCCAGGGACCCGCGGCATTGACGACAAGGGCGGCTTCCACCGCGAAACTTTCGCCGGATATTTCATCGCGCAGCGCGACCTGCCACCCGCCGCCCTGAAGTGCGGATAGGCCGGTACAAGCCGTGCGCGTCAGAATATCCGCGCCTTTTTCCGCAGCGTCGACCGCGTTCAGCACGACCAGACGCGTATCTTCGACCCAGCAATCGGAATAGCTGAAGCCGCGCTTGAAATTCAATTTCAACGGCTGACCCAGCGTTGTCCCGGTCAGATAATGGCTTTTCGAGCCGGCCAAGCTGCGCGCGCCGCCCAGATGGTCGTAGATGAATAAGCCCAACCGGATCAGCCAGCGCGGGCGCAGCTTGTTGTGATGCGGCAGAATAAACGTCAGCGGCCAGATGATATGCGGCGCCGATTTAAGCAATACTTCGCGTTCTTTCAGCGCTTCGCGTACTAAACGGAATTCGTAATGTTCCA
>JBFWTA010000316.1:0-2556 GCA_050248075.1 Bdellovibrionales bacterium
CGTGGCCTGGGGTAGCACGGCGGATGTGCTGCGCGACGTCAATCTGGCGAAGGCGCAGCAACTGGCGGAAAACTGGAAAGAAAACGCCGGCGCCTGCGAACGTGGCAACGCGCATGAAGGACATGCGGCATGATGGAATTTCTGCCTTTCGACGATCCCGCGACCAGGCGTACCCTGGCCGGCGCTATGCTCGTGGCACTCGGCGGCGCGCCGCTGGGCGTGATGATGGTCTTGCGGCGCATGAGCCTGATGGGCGATGTCATCGCCCATGCCATCCTGCCCGGCACGGCCGCGGGCTTTATCATCGCCGGGCTTTCGGTGCCGGCGATGAGCTTCGGCGGGCTGCTGGCCGGGGTTGTGGTGGCGCTGGCGGCCGGGCTGGTGTCCCGCGTCACGGCCATTCGCGAGGATACCAATCTCGCGACTTTCTATTTGCTGGCGGTGGCGATCGGCGTACTGATGCTGGCGCTTCACGGCACGGCGCAGGATCTGGAAAGCATCCTGTTCGGTAGTCCGGAAAGCATCAGCGGCGATGTTCTGATCGCCATGGCGGCGGTAACCAGCGCGACGCTTCTGGTGCTGGCGATAATCTGGCGGCCTCTCGTCGTGGAATCCTTCGATCCGGTATTCATGCGTTCGGTGCGCGGGCATGGCGGGTTTTATCATGTGCTGTTCATGATGCTGCTGGTGCTGAACATGGTGGAAGGCTATCGCATGATCGGCACGATGATGGCGGCGGGTCTGATGCTGATACCGGCGGCATCGGCCCAGTTATGGTCGCGCCGCATAGGCGCGCAGATCGGCATTGCCGCGCTGATCGGCGTGGTGGCGTCGCCGCTGGGGGTATGGCTGGCGTTGTGTCTGGAGATACCGTCGGGGCCGGCGGTTATTCTTTTTGCGGGTGCGGTTTATCTTTTATCGCTGGCCTTCGGCCGCCATGGCAGCCTGCGCGCGCGTTATTTTCCGGGACGGCATCTGGAATCGTAAAAAATTATGCCTGGCCCATGATGCCGGCGCGGCGGAGGGCTTCCACGCGCTCGGGGTGCCGGGCGAGTTCTTCGGGGACGATATTTCCGGCAACGGCATCCGCAAGCTCGCGCGCCACGCGATCCAGCAGCGGCGACGCATCGCTTTCATGCTGCAGGGCATCGCGGACCAGGCCGCAAAGGGCCAGATATGCTGCGGGACTGAGTTCAACCACCACGACTGATTCCTTCTTTAAGTTTTATTACCGGCTTGCTTTTAACGGCCAGGTGTTAAACGCAGATTAATCGGGATTCATTAAAGCAAAAAATCAAATCGACTGGAATTTTGCGTGGAAAATCATGAAAGTAATTCCGTCCCGCTAAAATGGATAAGTCCTTTCCCTTATTGGACAACTAATAAGTTAACTATAAACAGATGATGACACTGCAACCGGTGCGTGTGATGGAAAAATAGCCTAAAGGCCGTGTTAACCGGCGCTCGGACAAGGAGACTTTGTTAAGGATCCGGCAGCTATAAAAAACTATAAGGATCCACATCGACAATCACCCTCATCGAGCGCGGGACTTCGACGGTTGCCGTCCAGTCGCGTAGCACCTGGGGCAGGTCGATGTTGCGCGAGGACTGGATCAACAAACGGTGGCGGTATTTGCCGCGCAGCATGGCAAAAGGCGCAGGTGCGGGGCCGAGAATGCGGAGCTTGTCGTTCTGCGGCGCGGCGGCGGCGAGCTCGTTGGCCAGGTCGATGACTTTTTTCACATCCGCGCCGCTGACAGTGACGCTGGCGAGGCGGCTGATGGGCGGCAGGCGATAGGCGGCGCGTTCCTTCATCTCGGCAGCCATGAAGGCATTGCGGTCGCCCTTCAATAAAGCCTGCATGACAGGGTGATCGGGCGCCGTGGTCTGCAGAAGCACGCGGCCCGGCTCGTCGCCACGGCCGCTGCGGCCCGCCACCTGCTGCAGAAGCTGAAACGTCCGTTCCGCCGCGCGCGGGTCGCCGCCGGCCAGCCCCAGATCGGCATCGACGACGCCGACCAAGGTAAGACGCGGAAAGTGATAGCCCTTCGCCATGATCTGCGTGCCGATAAGCAGATCAAGTTCGCGGTTGGTCATCTGGTCGACCAGTTTTTGCGCCTGTCTGGGACCGGAAAGGGTATCGCTGGCCATGATGGCGAAGCGGGCGTCCGGCAGAACGGTCTTAACCTCTTCCGCCACGCGCTCGACACCAGGCCCACAGGCGGCGAAGCGGTCTTCGGCGCCGCAGCTCGGACATTTTTCCGGCAAAGCCGTCGAATAATCGCAATGATGACAACGCAGCTTGCCGGTCTGGCGGTGCTGGATCAGCCAACTGGTGCAGTTCGGGCAGTTCAGCCGGTGCCCGCAGGCGCGGCAGAGCGTGAGCGGCGCATAACCGCGGCGATTGAGAAACAGCATCGCCTGATGCTTGCCGCCAATGGTTTTCTGCAAGGCTTCCAGCAGCGGCGGGCTGATGAAATTCTGCGACGGCATCTCGAACTGCCGAAGATCGCCAAGGCCGATCTTCGGCATATCCGCCTTGCCATAGCGATTGCG
>JBFWTA010000317.1:0-2555 GCA_050248075.1 Bdellovibrionales bacterium
ACTTCTTCCGATCCTTCATACGCATCAATCGATCCGTGGTTTGAATTCGGTGAGCTCTGATAAATGCTCCCTGACATAGCGTTCCAGCGTTACATGCATGGTGTGTGCGTCGATTCCAAGTTCCGCCGCCATCTGCGAGGACACCCGTGACGGCCAGTTGATCCAGGCGTCACGCTCCATGCGCGCCATCTTGAAAACATGCGCCAGCGCCTTCGCGCGGTCGATCAGCTCTCCCTTGAGTCTTTGCAGCCGCACCCGGTTGGTCTGCGCCTTGAGCACCTCATTGGCGGTGCGCGCCTGCATATAGGTGGTGCCGCCGGATGTGGGCGCACCATGTTCCTTCAGCGTTTCCCGGACAGCATCCAGGGCGGCTTCGGGCACTGGCTTCAGCTTATGCGTCAGCGGCGGGCGCTGCTGCGCGCTTTCGGTGTTCGCCGCCCATTGGCGATCCGCCCTGGCCGGATCAATGGTGCCGTCCGCCTCCGTAGTAATACGCCCGGTGCGTATAGCCTTGCGCACGGCGGCGTCACTGACGCCCCGGTGGCGGCCATAGGCGCGGATCGAGATTCCCATGCTGATTTTCCCTAAAACATTGCCAGAAACCGCCATGTTCAGGGTGTTTTCCAAGTCAAGCGGATTATCGCTCAATATATTGAATTATAATGCGAATTATCCGATTAAGCGGTTGATAATCCACCCATTCGACGCATTATGAAAATGTCCAGACGGACATAATCACAACCCGAAAGGAGCTGTTTATGACGCCCAAATATCCTCACATCCGCGTGCGCCTGCTGGGGCAGGATGGAAACGCCTTCATGGTGCTTGGCCTCTGCCAGCGTGCCGCCACAAAAGCGGGACTTTCCAAGGAGGAAATCAATGCCTTCATGACGGAAGCCCGCTCCGGCGACTATGACCATCTGCTGCAAACCTGCATGGACTGGTTCACCATCCTTTAACCTTCTGGCCACGCGCCGGGAGAAAACATCGCGGATGCGGTGTTTTCTTCGTTCATGGCAACGCTTCTTCGACTTTCTGTATTCTTTCCCCGATCCATCGCATCACCGGCACCGCCATACTGTTGCCCAGCGCCTTGTAGCGTGGGCCGTCGGCGGCGGGTTTTCCGCGATAGGGCACCAATGTGTAATCATCAGGGAATCCCTGCAGCCGCTCGCATTCGCGCGGCGTCAGGCGGCGTACCGCCATGCGCTGCATAATGGCCGGGCGGTTATTGCCACCGCCGCCTGCCTCCAGCGAGGGCGCTAATTCATTTTCATACCCGATGCTGCGCGCGCCTGCCGACTGGCCGGGTTTGAAGCTGGCCACGCCGGGAACAAAGGCGGCACTCAGCGTCGAGGACGGATCGCCCGCCGCGCCGATACCGCAGCCTTGCCGGTTCATCTCATCACGTTTATCCGGATCGCGCCCGGCATTGCGCAGATCGAGCGGTATGGCCACGCCATGCTGCGCCGCCGCCTGCAAAGTGTACATGGCATCGCCTTCCTGGCCGATTCCGACGCCAATGCTGGCATCATCGGTAGATTTTCCAGTGCGCTTGCCGATTTCCTGCAAGGGAATGGCGACCGCAATCTGCCCACCGCCATTGGCATGGCTGGCGTCATGTCCCATTGCCCGAAGCGTCGGCGCGCTTTCGGCGGCATCGGCACCGTAATCCTTTGCGGAAAAGGCGATATAGGTGGAAAGCTCACCGCCCGAAGTCAACGTCTTGGCTGCTTCCGCGCGGCTGACATATAATCCACCATCCGGCCTGTCCTTGCGCCGCCCGTTCGTATCGCAGAACGTGACGTTGTAGGCGAAGGGGTCGGTAATGATATTCTGGCATTCGTCGCCTGCCGGGCCGCCGGTGCCTTTAGCCCACTTGCTGGTTACCGTGCCCGCCACAAGCGGCGTGCCGCGCCCAGTGCCGTCCTCGCTGGCGTCGAACCCGTCGCCGCGTAGCGTATGCGCGACCAGCCCGCCGCTGGTGGCGAAGGAATGTTCTCCGCTTCTTCCGGCGCGCGCATCCAGCGTCGGCGCTACGGATTGCAGGTATCCGGCTGCAGCTTCAGTTTTTCCGCCACCGCCTGTAGGGCATTTCGTAACGGTTCTGGCAATGCCTTTCCGCGTTTCGCGGCGCGGCGTAATATCCCCGCACAGGCTTTCGCACTCAAATAGTACCGCGGCGGCAGGTCGCCAGTCTCCAAGATATCCGACAACGAACACACGGCGGCGGCGCTGCGGCACTCCGAAATACTGAGCGTCAAGAATGCGGTAGGCGAACCCATACCCGCATTGCGCCAGCGCGCCGAGGAAGGCTCCAAACGCCCGTCCTCGGTCAATCGACAGGACGCCGGGCACATTTTCCCAAACCAGCCAGCGGGCGCGAGATTTTTCAGCCAGGCGGATAAATTCGAGGGCGAGGTTTCCACGATCGTCAGCAAGTCCCATTCGCTGCCCGGCGATGCTGAATGACTGGCAGGGCGTTCCGCCGACAAGAAGGTCAATTGCTCCATAATCGTCTGCCTTCAACTCGGTAAAATCACCATGCAGAGGAA
>JBFWTA010000318.1:0-2554 GCA_050248075.1 Bdellovibrionales bacterium
CTTTTTACCTCGCTTGGCCTGACCCAGGTCAATCGCCTGGTCGGTACCGTCGATCTGAACAGCTATACACCGGACCTTGACGCGGCACCGAATATCAACGCGCCGGCATCTTTCGTCCTCGACATCGGCGGCACGCCTTATAACATCAACATCGCGCCCGGCGATACGGCGGCGACACTGGTCAGCACCATCAATGCCGCGGTCGGTTCGACCGTCGCGTCGCTCGACGGCACGGGACGCCTGGTGCTGGACGCCTCCAGCGCCATCACTATATCGGACAACACCATCGGCGCGGCTGGCATCGCCGACCTGGGCCTTAGCTTCGGCACGTTTCCCGCCAGCAATCCGTCCCTGACGGTGCAGGTCGGCACGCAGAGCCCGGTCACGATCCAAATCGGGCCCGGCGATACATCGGCCACATTGCTGGCGGCATTGAACGCGATACCCGGGCTTTCAGCGACGCTAACCGGCGGCGCGCTGCAGATCGAACCCACGCGCGGCGGTTCGATTTCCATCCAGAACACGATCGGCACGCCCGTGACGGCGCTGGGCATGGCAACCACCAACGTCGCGCATGAGGCGTTCCGCACAGGCAACATGGGCCCAAACGCCGACATCACCAGCGCGCTTGCCGGCACCAACACGCTGGAAGGTTACGGCCGTTCCTTCATCAGCGCGCAGGCCGAAGAACATTCGCGCGCCAAGGACGTACAGGCGCGCGAGGAAGGCTTTTTCAACACCCTGGAAACGCGCTACGCCGATCAGAGCGGCGTCAATATTGACGAGGAAATCGCCGAGCTGGTGCGCATCCAGTCCGCCTATACCGCCGCCGCGCGCGTGATCACCGCCGCAGAAGAACTGATGGATGAATTGCTGAATGCGTTCCGCTGATATTTTGAATAAAGAAAGAGGTTAAAAATGACGGTCAATATTTCATTCCTGGGACAATCAAACGCCCAGAGATCGCGGCTTAAAACGCTTAACGTCAATCTGGCGGACTTGCAACGCCAGCTGGCGTCGCAAAAGAAATTCGAAGACCTGAGCGGTTACGGCCTTGACGCCGGCAACGTCCAGCGCGCGCGTATCGATCGCAACCGCATTAAAGGATACCTGGATAACGTCACGTCCGGTACGAACCGCATCAAGCTTTTGAACACCAACCTGACCAAGGCGTCGGATATTGCCCGCGATCTGCTGAGCAGTCTGCGATCAGTGATCCGCGAGGGCGACGTCGACACGACGACCATCAAGTCCCAGGCGACGGCCAACCTGGCGTTCTTGCAGGACGTCATGAATTCCAATGTCGAGGGCCGCTATCTCTTCGCCGGCAGCAATGTCGGCACAGCGCCGATCCAGAATACATCGACCCTGAACAGCAACGTGCAGGCGGACTACCAGGACTGGCTCAGCGGCGCGCAAACAACGGCCCAGTTGCTGACGACACTCGATTCCGCAGGCATCGTTTACCAGGGCCTGGATCCCGGCCTGACGACGGCGGGTCCCGTGACGATGCGATTCAACGAGTCACTGGAACTGGATTACACCTCGCTTGCCGACGAAAACGGCATGAAGGAATTGCAGCTGGCCTTGTCCGTCGCGACCAAGCTGCAGCAGCCGGGCACCGGCGATACGCCGACGCGCGCGGAATTTTTCCAGCTGATGGACAAAGTCATCGAGATCGCCGACGGGGCACTGAAAAAGCTTGACGCCGCTAATGGCGTCATCGCCGGGCGCGCCGAACTGGCGTCGAAAATGCAAGAAGCGCATGAACAAGACATCGGTGTGCTCGAAACCCTGATCGCGAACAAGGAAACGCCCGACATCAACGAAGTGGCGATCAAAATCCAGACCCTGCAAACGCAGCTGCAGGCGTCATATCAGGTGACGGCGTCATTGCGCGAACTGTCACTGGTCAATTTTATCTAGGGCTGGTCTTTTTTGGGGCGCAGGTCGTAGATTTTCGGCCTTTTATGGTTCTCGCGCGACTGCGGCACCTGGGGCTCTGCGTCCTTGCTATGCGTCACCACGTAATGACGGTCGTTCCACTGCGTGCCTTGCAGGGTTTTAAGACCGATATAATCCGTCGGCGCGGATGATGGCAAGGGCGCGCTGCCGCCGTCTTTTTTCACGTCGATCACGGCGCCGTTCTCGGCCGACAGGGCGTTGTAGCCGGCTTTCGTATAAGCCTCCCGCGCTGCGCCGCGCAGATGGCAGTCGCCGTGCACCGGCAAAATAGCGTCGGGCTGCGTCAGCTTGATCATTTCCAGCAATTCCGGCAGGCGCGCATGCGCTTGCGAATATAACGTCGCGTCCGCGCGGGTCAGGCATTTTATCCCGGCGTTCTTCAACATCGCCATCAACCGCGCGTGCTGGCCTTCCTGCCCTGGAATAACGGGGGCGCAAAACAAGACGATGTCTGTTTTCGGATCAAGCGTCAGGGTTGGATGTTTGCCTTCGACCGCCCGCGTCAGCGCCGCGTTGGGGCTGCCCTGCGCGCCGGTGACCAGCACCGCCGACGCGGAAGGCGCCATGTCGTCGAATTCGCGCGCCGAAC
>JBFWTA010000319.1:0-2550 GCA_050248075.1 Bdellovibrionales bacterium
ATAATCTGGTGTCGATCGGCTACGTCATCGGTCTGGACTACGAGAACCCGCATCTGTCGCCCTTTGACGAATTCCAGCGTTTTAAAACGCACCCCGCCGTGCGGAAATATCTGGAGGGCGGAAAGCGCATCAGCTATGGCGCGCGCGCGCTGTCGGAGGGCGGGTTGCAATCCCTGCCGAAACTCACCTTCCCCGGCGGCGTTCTTGTCGGCGATACGGCGGGTTTCTTGAACGTGCCGAAGATCAAGGGCAACCATACCGCCATGAAATCGGGCATGCTGGCGGCAGAGGCCATCGCGGAAATGTTTCAGGCCGGCGAAGCGGCAGGCCGCGAATGCCGCACCTATCACCAGAAATTCGAAGACAGCTGGATTTACGACGAGTTACACCGTGTGCGCAATATCCGCCCCAGCTTTCACAAAGGTTTTTTACTGGGATTTTTGTATTCGGCGATCGATACGGTCTTGCTGCGCGGTCGCGCGCCCTGGACGTTCAAGAACCGCGCCGACCATACGGCGCTGAAACCCGCGGATCAAATGCCCAAGATCGATTACCCGAAGCCGGACGGCGTGATCAGCTTTGACAAGCTGTCGTCGGTTTTCATTTCCAACACCAACCACGCCGAAGAACAACCCGTGCACCTGCGCCTGAAAGACCCGACGGTGCCCGTGCGCGTCAACCTGGCGCTGTACGATGAACCGGCGCAGCGCTATTGCCCGGCGGGTGTCTATGAAATCGTCAAGGAAACAAGCGGTCCGCGCCTGCAGATCAACGCGCAGAACTGCGTGCATTGCAAAACCTGCGACATCAAGGACCCGACACAGAACATCGACTGGGTCACGCCCGAAGGTGGCGGCGGGCCGAATTATTCGAATATGTGATTGTTAAACGGGTGCCAAGCGTAGGTCGGAAGACGGCCGCGCCTGCGCGTTTTCAAACAGAGCGACGAACCCGGCAGGAGAAACGATCTGAACGGTATGGCCGATGCCACGGATGTTTTTCATGTTAAGCAAATGATGGTCGCCGGAGATGATATAATCCGCCTTGCCCGTGACGGCGAGATCAAGGAATTTGTTATCGGTCTTATCCTTGCACGATGTAATTCCAGGCTCGACCCCGATGAACGTCGAACCGTTTATTATGAACCTATCGTATTTCCTGACAGCGTCCTCCGAAAGCGAACCTTCCGTGCATTTCTGGTTCATTTTCTGAACGATTTCCTGATAGGTATAGCGGCTTTGCAAAACAATCCCATTCAAATAAGATAAACGCAAGCACTGATACCCTCTCTGCCTTGGCCAGAAAGGAAAGCGGACAAATAGACATTCGTGTCGACGACAAGACTTGGCTTAGCTTTTTGACTATTCTCCATCATCCCTCATCATTTCCGCTAGGATCGCCTCACGCTCATTTTCACTGAGGCCTTTTTCATCTAGAAAGCGATGAGATTCATCTAGAATAGCGTCAAGTTCTTGCACAAGCTTCTTCCTGGACTCAGGCGTAGACAGCCGCGCCTGTTCTCGCACATACGCGCGAATTTCTTCGACGATCGCGATTTTTTGCTGCTCGGTCTGCGCCGCAGCAAATTTTTTGTCCCATTCGTCGAGTTTCTTTTGGTCTCTGGCCATGCCTTTACTCCAAACCCATAAGCACTGGAAAATTTGACTGTCGAATTATTTAAGCACGTGATGCTGCGGCCTTAAAGCCGCGAAAGCAGACGATTCCTGAAACGCGCGAACAAGCCCGGCAGGAGAAACGATCTGAACGGTATGCCCGATGCCACGGATGTTTTTCATGTTAAGCAAATGATGGTCGCCGGAAATGATGTAATCCGCCTTGCCCGTGACGGCGAGATCAAGGAATTTGTTATCGGTCTTATCCTTGCACGATGTAATTCCGGGTTCGACCGGCAGCATAATTGACCTTTTATCTACGAACGCCAAATATCTTTGAATACGGGCGTCTGAAAAAACATCTTTAGAACATCTCTCCCGCATCTTTTCTGAAAGTTCATGATAAGTTTCTCTGCTATGCAGGGCTGCGCCTTGCGTATAAGCAAAATGAACGCACTGCGCTGCCCTGCCATCGCTGGCGAAGAAAGCGGACAGATAGACATTCGTATCTATTACAGAGACAAACACAAAGCTATCCTTTTCTATCGCTATTGATTATTCCTTCAACAATCGCGGCGCGTTCGTCTTCGCTCAAGCCCAACGCTTCAATCTCGCGCCTGGAGTCCCCGAAAATTTCATCTAACTCTTCCGCGATCTTTTTGCGGTCTTGCGGTGTAATAAGCCGCGCCTGTTCTCGCACATACGCGCGAATTTCTTCGACGATCGCGATTTTTTCCTGCTCGGTCTGCGCCGCAGCAAATTTTTTGTCCCATTCGTCGAGTTTCTTTTGGTCTCTGGCCATATCTTTGCTCCAAACCCATAAACACCAGAAAAAATAATAGCATAGCCGCGTTAACAAAACTCTGCATTATGGTTAATGTTTGTGCACGTTTCGTTAATCACTTTGTGCGACCTTTAAAGTAAGGGTTTGCGCTTT
>JBFWTA010000320.1:0-2507 GCA_050248075.1 Bdellovibrionales bacterium
ATCACCTGTTTCGCCGTCTGCGCCGCGATGCGGCCGAGATCGATGGGGGGCAGGTCGTCGACGATGAAATCGCCGACGTCGATGTCGGATTTCGACTTGCGCGCGGCCTTCAGCGTGATCTGGGTGAATTCGTTTTCGACGGGATCCGCCACCTGCAGATAGCGCTGCAGCCGGACTTCGCCGGTCTTGCGGTCGATCTCGGCGCGGATGTCGTGCTCGTGCCCGTATTTGGCGCGCCCGGCCTTCTGGATGGCCTGTTCCATCGCGACCAGAACCTCGTCGCGCTCGATGCCTTTTTCCCGCGATACCGCATCCGCTACATGCAACAATTCCATCGTCTCGTCCTCTGTCCGTGTCAGTTAGTGCTTCGTGCCGCTCTTGGTCGTATCCGGCGTTCCGTCCGGAACCAGCTTTGCCCGGGCGATGGCGTTGGCCGGAAGCCGCACATCGCCGGTCTCGGTCTTAAGCTCGATCTCGGCGTCGGGCGCGCTGCCGGTCACGCGCACGATGCTGCCGAGAAAACGTTTCTGCCCGTCCGCCAGCGGCGCTTCCATCTCGACGCGCGCCACATGGCCCGTAAAGCGCTCGAAATCCTTAAGGCGCACCAAGGGCCGGTCGATGCCCGGCGAACTGATCTCCAGCGTGTACCGCCCGGCCAAAAAATCTTCCGCATCCAGCTTCGGCGAAATCGCGTGGCTGATTTTCACGCAGTCTTCCACCGTCATCGGCTTGCGGTCGGCCCGTTCGGCCATGACCTGCAGGGTCAGAAAACGCCCGCCGGGCGTGATCTGGACGCGTACAAGCTCGTACGACAGCGCAGCAAGCGCAGAGTTAACAAGTTGTTCAACCTGGCCTTCGATCTCTCTGGTATTCAGCATCGTCGTGGTTCCCGGCCGCCGGGTAACAAAAAAGGCGGGCTTTTGGCCCACCCCCTGCATATCCCCGGTACAGTGTTAATCTACCTGTTTTCACAAGTAAATCAAGGTCTATTCCGTATCCGATTCAAATTTGTGCGGCACAGCATTTTGCAGGTTTGTAATATTCATTCAAAATATATGAAATATCTAAAAGTAAAAACCAAATCAAAATGCTAAATAATAACAAGATTTCGCTTGAATTAAGAAAAAACACACAAAAATAACGCCATTTTTTATATGCATTTATCATGATTTAACCGCACCGGCCCTATAATTGATCCGGAAAGCCCGACACGCCTGTATTTTCAGGCACATAACGCGGGCCACGGATTTAAATGAAGATATTTTTTAATATTTACCGCCCGTTGCCGGATATTAAGGCCCGGCTGGCGGCTTGCCTGCTTCTCGGCCTGGCCTGCCTGCCGGGAGCCGCCGGGGCCGTCGACTATTCGCGCTCCGAAGCGCATTCGTTTTCGAACGAACATCCGGCCGATACGGCGCTTGCCAATGCCGACCGCAACGCGCGCCTCGACCGGCTCGTCGACTATATACGCAAGGAAGGGCCCGCTCTCGTTCCCGGCCTTCCGAATATTATCCGCAACCCGGCAGGCTATGTCTTCGGGCATCTCGGCGGGATCGATATCGATGTGCCCGGCGTCGACGGCGACAGCACCGTATCCTCCTTTTTTGCGCCGGTGATTTCGCTGATGAGCCCGGCGGACGAAGAAACCGCGGAATCGCTCTGGCTCGCGCCGGATTATCATCACGCGCGCGGCATACTGCCGTTCGATGACGCGCTGGTGCTCGGCTTCAATTACCGCAACACGGCATTCGACGACCGCCTGCGCCTCACCGTTCATCCCTATTATGCCCAAAGCTGGCGCAGCATGGACGGATTCTGGGGGACCGAAATCACGCTGGGGCTCGGCCCCGATGCCGGCGGCCGTTCATGGGGCAAGCTCGTGATGCGTTACGACGGCGGCTCCCGCGATCTCATGGGCCATGCCGGCGGTCTCGACCTGCATGCCGATTATGCCTTCGACGATCATCTTACTTTTTCGGCGGGCGCCAGGCAGGACGAAGACAGCGATGTCGGGAATTACGTGCTGGTCCGCTGGCGCATGCCGCTGGGTAATTAATTGACGTTCCCTAAGTTTTTTTAATTATCCCCGGCCCATTCCCATCCCTGCGGCCCGAGCGCCTGCAACGGCCTGAACCGCGCCTTATAGGCCATCTTGCGCGAGGCGGCGATCCAGTAGCCGAGATAGACATAGGACAGTCCCTGCCGTTCGGCTTCCTCGATGAGGGTGAGAATAAGCTGCGCGCCGAGGCTGCGTTTCGTTTCTTCCGGCGCGAAGAAACTGTATACCGCCGACAGCCCGTCGCTGACATGGTCGGTGATGATGCCGCCGACCAGGTCGCCGTTCGGCTTGCGCAGCTGATAGATGCGCGTATCCGCCTCGCCTTCGCGCAGCATGTTGACAAATTCGTGCCGCGCCATGCGGGCCATGTCGCTGTCGGGATGGCGCGAGGTCTGGTAATCCATGAACAGGGCATATTGCTCGTCGGTCACGACATTGCCAACGCGCT
>JBFWTA010000321.1:0-2500 GCA_050248075.1 Bdellovibrionales bacterium
GCAGAACCAGCTGGACATGATGTCCGGCATGGCTTCCACCTTGAACACGGTCGCCTCCGAACTGGCAGCTGAATCGACCAAGGCGGCATTTTTGCAAGACAACATCAGCGCCACCTACAGCCTGTCGGGCGCGGTCAAGCAAGACCACGTGCGCCTGCGCCAGGTCGAAGACGACGTCAACCAGGGCATCGTAACGCTGAACCGCCTTTTGACGCAGGTCAGCGACGAAATCGGCCGCCGTCAGGCGATTTTGCGCACGGAAAAGCTGAACCTGCAAACCGTGTCGCTGTCCATTTCCAACGGCGAACTTTACGGCCAGAACCTCAGCAACAGCCTGTACCGCAAGGCCAGCGTCGATGGTTCCTCCGCGGCCGTGCAAAAACCCGCCGTCACCACGTTCGAAAGCGCCAGCACAGAAACATTTTCCACGCCCGCCCCTGTCAAACTGGTCGAAAGCAAACCTGCGGAAGCCGCATCTTCGGCAACAGACATGATGGCGCCCGTGGCCGTTCAAAAAAGCGTCAATAACAACCGCGCCCAAGACCGCACCGCCGCGCTGTCGCAGCCCCAGCCCGCGCCAAGCCGCGATACGAATACAACGGTTGTCGAAAAGAAAAAAGACTTCGTCGCCGGTCGCAAACCCGTGGTCATCATCCGCTTTGACCGCCCAAACGTGAATTACGAACAGCCGCTGTACACCGCGATGAATTCGGTCCTCGACCGTTTCCCGGCGGCGCAGTTCGATCTGGTGGCCGTCAGCACGACGAAAGGCAACCCGGCCGAACAGGCGCTGGCGACCAGCGCTGCGCGCAAGAACGGCGAATCCGTTTTAAGGTCGCTGTCGCAAATGGGCCTGCCGGTTGAACGCGTCCAGCTGAACGCCGCCAGCAGCAAGAACGTGAACAACACCGAAGTTCACATCTACATGCAATAACCGAAAAAAAAATCTACCAAAATCCAGACGCCTGACGATACAATGTCGTCAGGCGTTTTTAATTTAAGGACACGGGTTTTGGAAGTTGCGCACCTTGATACACTGACAGCGATCGCCCTGATGACGACGGCGGCGCTTTTGTGCGGACTTCTGATGATTCGCCTGCGCCAGCCTGCGATTGTCGGCTATATCTTTGCCGGAATCGTGCTCGGCCCGACCGGCCTTAAAATGGTCTCGAACACCGAAACGGTGCAGGTCCTGGCCGAACTGGGCGTGATCATGCTGTTGTTCCTGATCGGCATGGAATTGAACGTGCGCAGCTTCAAGGCCGTGTATAAGGTGGCTTTGCTGGCCGCAGGGTTGCAGATTTCGATGGCGATCAGCGCCTTCTGGCTGGTTGGCAACCTGCGCGACTGGTCGTTTGAGAAGGTGCTGGTTTTCGCTTTTGCCACCGCCCTATCCTCGACCGCCGTCGCCATCAAAATCCTGGAAGAGACAGATGACCTAAAAACCCCGGTCGGGCGCACGACCGTTTCGATCCTGATCGCGCAGGATCTGGCCGTTATTCCGATGATGCTGATCATCAACGCGCTGGGCGGCGAAACCACAGGCGCGGCGGCGACAACCAAAATCGCCATCAAGCTGGTCGTTTCCATCGGACTTCTGATTTTCATCAGCTGGTTCCTGTCACGCAAGGAACGCGTGGAAATCCCCTATTCGCACTGGATATTGTCCAAGCATGAAATCATTCCACTGGCGGCGCTGGGGCTATGCTTCACCATGGCGACGCTGTCGGGCATCACTGGCATGTCGACCGCTTATGGCGCGTTTATCGCCGGGATGATCGTCGGCAATTCCAACCTGCGCACGGCGATGCACCGGGCGGCGGAACCGATACAGGCGACACTGCTGATGGTGTTCTTTTTGTCGATCGGACTGCTGATCGATCTGAAATTCATCTTTGAAAACTGGGAAGGCGTGTTGACGATTCTGGCCACCGTTACGCTTTTGAAAACACTGGTCAACGTCGGCATCTTGCATTTTCTGGGCGAACCCTGGGACCGCGCGTTTCACAGCGGCGTGGTCATGGGACAATTGGGGGAATTTTCCTTCGTCATCGTCGCGCTGGGGCTGGCGGTCAAGGCGCTCACGCCCTATGACTACCGCCAGATGATTTCCGTGATCGCGCTCAGCTTGCTGATCAGCCCGATGTGGCTGGCCATCGCCCGCCATCTGCACGACATGGCCCTGCGCAAAATCGCGCGCCGCATACCGGGGTCGGCGCCCGAAGATCTTTAATCGATAAACTGTTTAAACGACCGGGGCGCAGCTTCGCTGACTGCGCCGCGTTCAAGATCACCCAGTTCGAACGGTCCATAACCCACGCGGATCAGCCGGTTCACATCCAGCCCTAAATGCCTCATCACCTTGCGGATTTCGCGGTTCTTGCCTTCGAACAGCGTCACGTCGATCCAGGTATTTGATCCGGTCTGGCGTTCTGGCGTGGCGATGATCTTGCCGTAGGATACGCCTTCCACGACGACGCCGTTTTTAAGGTCCGCCAGT